>NZ_CM134196.1:2747500-3047500 GCF_054111205.1 Wenyingzhuangia sp. IMCC45467 | reverse complement strand
GTATGGCTTTGTTTGTATTAAATCCTCTAGGATATTCTGAAGCAAACATTCTAATTGCTTATTTTATTCTGTGGATTTGCAATCATGCAGCCCCAGCCATTACAGGAAGTTTTTTACAATTTTATCATCTTAAAAGAGAACAAGTATGATGGTAATAATCCTTTACAGCATAGTAATTCTTGTTTTTATTGTTGGATTGATTCGTTTGCCTAAAACAGAAGTTGATAAAACTTTACCACAACAAAAATTTAGCGTTTTAATTCCTTTTAGGAATGAAGAAAATTCATTGAATACACTTTTAAAAAGTATTCAAAATTTAGAATACAATTCCGAAAACTTTGAAGTTCTTTTAATTGATGACGAATCTACAGACAACTCCGTAAACATCATTAAAAAACGGCAAGATAAAATGCCAAACATTATACTTTTAAATAATAAACGAGTAAGCTATTCTCCTAAAAAAGATGCCATTCAAGTTGGAATCAAAGCTGCGAAGTTTGATTTTATCATCACAACTGATGCAGATTGTGAATTACCTAAAAAATGGTTATTCGCTTATAATACCATTATTCACCAAAAACAAAGTTTGTTTGTAGCAGGACCTATTGCACTTAAAATCAACAAGAATTTTGTGGAACAATATCAAAAATATGATTGTTTAAGTTTAATTGGAATTACCATGGGAAGTTTTGGTCTTCAACAACCAATGATGTGTAATGCTGCCAATATGGGTTTTGATAAAAAAGCGTATCTACAAATGCAATCTCATCAAACCAACATTGCAAGTGGTGACGATGTTTTTAATTTGGAAAATTTTGTAAAAAGCTTCCCTAAAAAAGTACATTATTTAAACACTACGGAAGCACTAGTCGTTACAAAAGCGGAAAATAGCTGGAAAAGTGTAATTCAGCAACGCATACGCTGGGCAGCCAAAAGCACACATTACAAAAGTTTGTTTACCAAATTTGTTGGATTAATCGTTTTAATCACCCAATTAAGTATTCTTATTATGATGATAATAAACCCAGTGCTTGCCTTTTTTATCTGGATTGCAAAACTTGGTATTGATTTTATATTGATTTGGGTAACTGCCGAAAAAACAAATCAATACACTTCCTATTTTTATTATGCATTGACAGCTATTATTTATCCCTTTTTAAATACTTATATAGGAATAAAAGCGCTTTTTGGAGGCTATACTTGGAAAGAAAGAAATTTTAAACGTTAATTATTTGTTTAAAAACTGAGCAACCAAACTATCAGTATTTTTCAACAAATACAAGACTAAAAACATGAGTGCTACTAATAAAATAACTCTAAGTCTATTTGGCTTTTTTCTTTTGGGTCTTTTAATTTCCATTTTTTAAGCTTCTTTTTTTGTTCCTCTTAACATTTCTCTTTTTCCTGGAGGACCAGGCAATCTTTCTACCACAAAACCAACCATTTGCATGGCTCTACGTACACTCCCTTTGGCTGCATACGTCACTATTTTACCACCAGGTTTTAGGGCTTTATACATAATTTCAAAAATTTCTTCAGTCCATAAATCTGGTTGTACCCTAGCTCCAAAAGCATCAAAGTAAATCAAATCATATGATAAAGTATCGGTTATATTATGAAAAAACATTTGACGTTTGGTCAAAGTAAAATTAGGTGTTACTTCTTGTGGTTTGTTCCAAGGAGTTAAGTGCATTTCTTCAAACTTATGCGATAAATTTCTTGTATCTAACTCCGACACATAATTTAAAGCCAGCAACTCATCTTCTCTTACAGGATAAGCCTCTACTCCAACATAATGAATATTACGATTATCTTTTGCTGTTTCTAACAAAGTAATAAAAGCATTTAATCCAGTACCAAAACCAATTTCTAGTATAGAAAAATCATCTTTTTCCATGGCCTTATATCCCATTTCAATAAACACATGATATGCCTCTTGAATAGCACCATGCGTAGAATGATAATTTTCATTCCATGCAGGCAAATGAATGGTCGTAGATCCATCGGAGGTTATGATAATTTTTCTTTTCAAAATGATTCAATTATTGTGGCAAATATAAGTATTATATTTAATGGTTAATTGCCTATTCTATATTGTTTATTTGATTAAAAAACAGAAAACAAATCTTTAAAAAACCTCAATCAAAAACCACCAACTAAAAAGTATTTTTATAGCATACATTACAATTTTTATATTTACTTTTGTTCTTCATAAATATATTTTTTTTACAAACGAAATCATGGGAATTAACAACCAGAACATCACGATTACCAAATCTACTACCACAAAAATTAATGAGGTAGATTTTAGCAATTTATCGTTTGGAGAAAACTTTACAGATCACATGTTTGAATGTGATTATATTGATGGAAAATGGACAAATGCACAAATTAGACCTTACGGTCCTATTTCTCTAGACCCATCAGCTAAAGTATTCCATTACGGTCAAGCAATTTTTGAAGGAATGAAAGCCTACAAATCTGTCGATGGTGCCGTCTGGTTATTTAGACCTGAAGACAACTTAATCAGATTAAACAAGTCTGCAGTTCGTTTGGCAATTCCTGAATTTCCTAAAGATTTATTTTTTGATGGAATGGAGTTGTTGTTAAATATTGATAAAGAATGGATACAAACTACAGAAGGTAGTTCTATGTACATCCGTCCTTTTGTAATTGCAACAGAACCTGGAGTTTCGGCTTCACCAGCCAAACGTTATAAGTTTATGTTTATTTTATCTCCTGCACAATCATATTACAGTGGTGAGGTAAAAGTATTATTTGCTGATAAATATAGCCGTTCTGCTAGTGGTGGGGTTGGATTTGCAAAATGTGCTGGTAACTATGCAGGACAATTTTACCCAACTAAATTAGCAAACGAAGCAGGATATCAACAAGTAGTTTGGACTGATTCTAGTACTCACGAAAAATTAGAGGAAGCAGGAACAATGAATGTTTTCTTTAGAGTAGGTGATACTTTAATTACAGCTCCAACTTCTGACAGAATCTTAGATGGAATTACACGTAAAAGTGTAATTGCCATTGCAGAAAAAGAAGGATATAAAGTTGAAGTAAGAGATATTTCTGTTTACGAAATTGAAGAAGCTGCTAAAAACGGAACTTTGTTAGAAATGTTTGGTGCAGGTACAGCAGCGGTCATCAACCCTATTGTAAGCTTCCATTTTAAAGGAAACGATTATGATCTTCCTAAATTAGAAAATAGCTACGCTTCTATTATCAAAAAGAAAATTACAGATATACAAACAGGAAAATCAGAAGATACTTTCGGTTGGAAATATGCCGTAAGGTCTATCTAAAAAAAGACCTGTAAAACTTAAAAGAGCCTATTAGGCTCTTTTTTTGTAAATTTGTACCTCAAAACTATTGTCATGGACACTTTAGCAAAAGCAAAAGAAAACTTAAATAAAAAAGGGTTTTTAGATATTGATACCAAAGACACTACAGATTATGTAGCAGAAATAAATCGTCTAAAAAAGGAAAAGAATGCCGTAATATTAGCGCATTATTACCAAGAAGAAGCCATTCAAGATATTGCTGATTTTGTAGGAGATAGTTTACAGCTGGCTCAAGAAGCTGCCAAAACAGATGCAGATGTTATTGTTTTTTGTGGTGTTCATTTTATGGCAGAAACAGCTAAAATTTTAAATCCCAAGAAAAAAGTCTTATTACCCGATTTAAATGCTGGTTGCTCTTTAGCTGACTCTTGTCCTCCAAATGAGTTTAGAGCTTTTAAAGCAAAACACCCAGATCATAAAGTGGTAACGTACATTAACTGTTCTGCAGAAATTAAAACAATGAGTGACATTGTTTGTACTTCATCAAACGCAGTAAAAATAATTAATTCTTTTCCTAAAGATCAAAAAATCATCTTTGCTCCAGATAAAAACTTAGGAGATTATCTTAACAAAGAAACAGGAAGAGAAATGCTTTTATGGGATGGATCTTGTATGGTTCACGAAGCTTTTTCAATTGAAAAATTATTGACCTTAGCCGCAGAACACCCAGAGGCAGAAATTATTGCTCATCCAGAATCACCATCACATATTTTAAAAACAGCGAGTTATATTGGCTCTACTGCAGGTCTTTTAAAATACGCTAGAGAAAGTAAAAAAGAAAAATTTATTGTAGCTACCGAAGCCGGTATTTTACATGAAATGGTAAAGCAAGTACCTAACAAACATTTAATCCCTGCTCCTGCAGAAGAAGATAACACTTGTGCTTGTAGTGAATGTTTTTACATGAGAATGAACACCATGAAAAAACTATTCTTATGCTTAAAACACGAGTTACCAGCTATTGAAGTTGAAGAAAAATTAGCAGAAGCAGCATTACTTCCTATCGAAAAAATGTTAGCACTTTCTAAATAAAACATGATTAAAACAGATTTTCTAGTCATCGGTTCTGGAATTGCAGGACTGTCTTATGCCTTAAAAGTTTCCAATCACTTTAAAGAGGCTAATATTATACTAGTAACCAAAGCAGAAAAAGAAGAAAGCAATACTAAATATGCTCAAGGTGGTATTGCCACAGTTACCAATACCGACATAGACTCTTTTGAACAACACATTCAAGACACCCTAATTGCTGGTGATGGTTTATGTGATGAAAAGGTGGTTAGAATGGTAGTTGAAGAAGCTCCTAAAAGATTAGAAGAACTAATTGCATGGGGTACCCAATTTGATAAAACCACAAAAGGTGATTATAGTTTAGGTCGTGAAGGAGGGCATTCTCAAAATAGAATTTTACATCACAAAGATGTTACTGGATCTGAAATTGCTCGTGCTTTGCTAAAAGCTGTTGAAAAAATTCCAAACATCACTTTATTAGAAGATCATTTTACGGTAGATTTTATTACAGATCATCATATTTTAAGAGCTCAAGGTCACGAAAAAACAGTTACCCATAGAGATGATATTACCTGTTACGGAGCTTATGTTTTAAATGAAAAAACACAAGAAATAAAAACCATACAAGCTAAATTTACTTTATTAGCTGCAGGTGGTAGTGGACAAGTTTACAGAACCACCACCAACCCTAAAATTGCAACAGGAGATGGAATTGCTATGGCTTACAGAGCCAAAGCAAAAGTTCAAGATATTGAATTTATTCAATTCCACCCAACAGCTCTTCATCAAGAACCTGCTCAATCTCCTGCATTTTTAATTACAGAAGCAGTAAGAGGTGAAGGTGGTATTTTGCGTAATATCCATGGAGAACGCTTTATGGAAAAGTATGATGAACGCTTAGAATTAGCCCCTAGAGATGTAGTGGCAAGAGCCATTGATACTGAGCTAAAGTTAACTGGTGAAGATTATGTTTATTTAGATTGTACACATATCAATCCTAAACATTTTGTAAATCATTTCCCTAATATTACCAAAAAATGTAAATCATTAGGTATTAACGTTCATAAAGATTTTATTCCTGTAACACCTGCTGCTCATTATATTTGTGGTGGTGTAGCTGTTGACATGAATGGTGAAACTACCATAGAAAACTTATACGCTTGTGGGGAATGCTCTAGAACTGGTTTACACGGAGCAAACAGATTGGCTTCTAACTCTTTAATAGAAGCGGTTGTTTATGCACATAAAAGTTACGAACATGCAATAAACAAATTTGATTCATTAACTTTTAGAGATGATATTCCAGATTGGGATGACACCAACACTTCTTTAAACAAAGAAAAGATTTTAATTACTCACGACAGGAGAGATATCCAAAAAATTATGAGTAATTATGTGGGAATTGTTCGTTCTGATGTTCGCTTACAAAGAGCTGCTAATCGTTTAGAAATACTATATCAAGAAAATAAAGAACTGTACAAAACAGCCAAACTATCTGTTCCTATTTGTGAGTTAAGAAACATGATTACCAATGCTTATTTAATTATTCAAGCATCTATGGAGCGTAAAGAAAACAAAGGCGGTTTTTACAATCAAGATTGTTTATAACCATAAAAACAATATCTTTATATCTATGAGGATTTTAGCATTTATACTATCTTTTATCGTTTTTGTTATGGTAGCTTTGCCATGTACAGATAGTATTTTTAGCTGTATAGATGAAAATGTTAGTACTGAAATTCACAAACCTCATCAAGAACATTCACATAATATTCATGATGAATGCACTCCTCTTTGTACTTGTAATTGTTGTGGAACTTCAATTACCCTTCCTGTATTAATTAGCTTTCTAAAAAACGACATTAAAAACTACAATACTTGTCGTTTTATTTATACTTACCATTATCACTACAAATTTGCCAAAGGTCTTTGGCATCCTCCAAACATTGGTTAAGCTTTTTTATTAGGACAAGTACGTCTTGTCAACACATAAAGTTTAACTAAAATCACACAAATATGTTTGATAACATTATAGCTTATTCAGTTAAGAATAAGTTCATTATAGGGTTATTTATGATGGCTCTTACCATTTGGGGTGTCTTTTCTTTAAGACAAATTCCTATTGATGCAGTTCCTGACATCACCAACAATCAGGTTCAAATTATAACCGTTACACCAACCTTAGCTACTCAAGAAGTAGAACAATTTATTACCACTCCTATAGAGTTGGCTTTACAAAGTCTTCAAAAAACAGAAGAAATTAGATCTATTTCCCGTTTCGGACTCTCGGTAATTACTGTTGTTTTTCAAGAGAATTATGATATTTATTTAGCCAGACAATTGGTTAGTGAACGCTTAAAAGAAGCACAAGGAAATATTCCAAATGGATTGGGAACACCTGAAATGGCTCCCATTTCTACAGGATTAGGAGAAATCTATCAATATGTAGTTAGACCTAAAAAAGGTTTTGAAGATCAGTATAGCGCTACAGAACTACGTACCATTCAAGATTGGATTGTGAAAAGACAATTACTGGGTATTGAAGGAGTTGCCGAAATAAACTCCATGGGTGGACACTTAAAACAATATGAAGTTTCTGTTGATCCATATATTTTAAAATCCATCAACTTAAGCATAACCGATGTTTTTGATGCTTTAGAAAAAAGCAACGAAAATACAGGAGGAGCATACATAGAAAAAAATCCGAATACTTATTATATCCGAGCTCAGGGAATTGCAAAATCTATTACTGATATAGAGAACATTGTAATTAAAAACAAAAGCAACATTCCTGTTTTAATAAAAGATATAGCCAAAGTACATTATGGAAAAGCTCCAAGATATGGAGCTTTGGTTAGAGATGGAGAAGAAGTTGTTGGAGGAAGAGTAATGATGTTTAAAGGAGCCAACTCTGCCGAAGTAACAGAATTGGTTAAAGAAAAAGTGCTACAAATACAAAAATCATTACCAAAAGGTGTTGTAGTAGAACCTTATTTGGTGAGAGACAAACTTATTACAACCGCTATAGGAACGGTAGAAAAAAACCTAATTGAAGGAGGGTTAATTGTCATCTTCATCCTTGTTTTATTACTAGGAAATTGGAGAGCAGGATTAATTGTGGCTTCGGTAATACCTTTTGCTATGTTATTTGCTATATCTATGATGAACCTATTAGGAATCTCTGCTAATTTAATGAGCTTAGGAGCCATTGATTTTGGGTTAATTGTAGATGGTGCCGTAATTATTGTAGAAGCCATTGTACACAGATTACAACTAAAACACACTGGAAAAACCCTGACAAAAAAAATGATGAACAAAGAAGTAATTTCATCATCACAAAAAATTAGAAGTTCTGCAGCCTTTGGAGAAATTATTATTCTAATGGTCTATATTCCAATTTTGGCATTGGTAGGTATAGAGGGTAAAATGTTTAAACCCATGGCACAAACTGTAATGTTAGCCATTACAGGAGCTTTAATTTTATCATTAACTTATGTTCCTATGATGGCAGCTTTGTTTTTAAACAAACACATTAATAACAAAAGAACTTTTGCGGATAAATTGATTAATGCCATTCAAAAAAGATATCAACCGATGTTAGAAAAAGCCTTAAAACATCAAAAAATATTTATTGGAGGCACTGTCATTATATTCATAATCACTTTATTTTCCTTTACCAAAATGGGAGGAGAATTTATTCCAACTTTAGAAGAAGGAGATCTGGCCATGCAACAAATTTTACCTCCTGGGAGCTCTTTAACTCAAAGTATTGAAACCGCTAAAAGAATTCAAAACAAACTATTAAAAGAGTTTCCTGAAATTAAAGATATTGTTTCTAATATTGGTGCTGCCGAAATTCCTACCGACCCAATGCCTGTAGAAATTGCAGACTATACGCTAATAATGAAACCTAAAAAGGAATGGACATCAGCTAGTAGTAGATCTGAAATGTTTGAAAAAATTGAAGCCTCTCTACATAATTTCCCAGGAGTGGGTTACGAATTTTCTCAACCCATTCAACTCCGTTTTAACGAGTTAATGACTGGAACCAAAGCAGATATTGCTATTAAATTGTTTGGAGACAATTTAGACTTACTGTATGAGAAAGCAAAAGAAAGCGAAAAAATTATAAAAACTTTAGAAGGAATAGGAACTGTTAATGTAGAACAAACTGTAGGAATGCCACAAATTGTAATAGATTATAACTATTCAAAACTTGCTCAATATGGTTTGCATATTAGCAATGTAAACAAAATAAT
Organism: Wenyingzhuangia sp. IMCC45467; assembly: GCF_054111205.1. The sequence continues at coordinate 3,038,877 of NZ_CM134196.1, read as the reverse complement.
ACGTAGTGCCTTTGCTGGTGAAAAAGCTGGAATTATTTATGAAGGAGAAAAAAGATTTGATTTGGTAGTCCGTTTAGACGAAAACTATAGGTCTAAAATTGAAGACATTGAAAACTTATTTATTTCATTAGAAAACGGACAACAAATTCCATTAAGCAGCATTGCTACCATTTCTTTAAAAAATGCACCTATGCAAATTTCTAGAGAGAATACCAATAGACGAATTGTGATTGGAGTAAATGTAGGTAATACAGATGTAGAAACTTTAGTTGCTAAAATTCAACAAGAATTAGACAACAAACTCGAATTACCATCAGGATATTATTTTACTTATGGAGGACAGTTTGAAAACTTAAAAGCAGCCAATGCTCGTTTATCTATAGCCCTTCCTATTGCTTTGGGGTTAATTTTTATTTTACTCTATTTTACGTTTGGATCTTTAAAACAAGCAGCTTTAATATTTACTGCAATTCCTTTATCTGCTATTGGAGGCGTTTGGGCTTTACAATTAAGAGGTATGCCTTTTAGTATTTCAGCTGGAATTGGGTTTATTGCCCTATTTGGTGTAGCTGTGTTAAATGGAATTGTACTTATTGGTTACTTAAATCAACTTAAAAAAGAAGGAATGGAAAACATATATAACAGAATTTTAGAAGGCACAAAAATACGTTTAAGACCCGTTATTTTAACTGCTTCTGTAGCCTCACTAGGTTTTTTACCTATGGCTTTATCTACCTCTGGAGGGGCAGAAGTACAACGCCCTTTAGCAACTGTTGTGATTGGTGGATTGATTTCTGCAACATTTTTAACCTTAATTGTATTACCTATTTTATATCAATGGGTAGAAAACTGGAAGCCTAAAAAACTTAAAACATCATTTAAAAATGGTTTAATGATTTTTATATTATGCTCCTTGGGAATAAGCTCACATGCACAAGAAAAAACCATTACACTAGAAAATGCCATACAGATTGCTTTAAAAAATCATCCAAAAATTAAAGCAGCATCATTAGAAATAGAAAAAAATGAATCTTTACAAAACGTTACCTACAATTTAGGGAATACTACTATTGGTTATAAAGGAGATGGTTTATTTGTTAAAAACAACCAACAAGTTAACCAAATTGAAGTGTCTCAAAAGTTTAATAATATTGGAATTTCCAAAGCAAACAATAGTTTGCAAAATGAAATTACACTGCAAAGCACTTTAGAACAAACATTAATAATTAGTGAAGTTTCTTACCAAATAAAACAAGCGTATTATGAATTACAACATCAACAGAAGTTAAAAAATCTATTTGTAAAATTAGAAGCAACTTATACTCAATACAGTAATATTGCCAAAGCTAGAGTAAAAGCGGGGGCAACTAACAATATTGAAGCTTACACGCTACTTTCTAAATTAAAAGAGTATAAATTACTCATAAAACAATCTGATTTAGAAATACAAAATTCTAAAAAGAAACTACAATCTCTTTTAAACAGCAATCATCTGTTTTTAGCTACAAATAACTTTAATAAAAGTGACTTTAACTTTAAAGATAGTACAGTTGTTATTTGGCTAGAAAAAAGCAAACAAAACATTGCCATTGCACAAGCAAAAATGAAAGTAAGTAAAACGCAATTAAACCCTAGTTTTAGCCTTGGTTATGCTGCTCAAAATTTCGTGCAAGGAGGTTGGCTTAGTGGAATTTCTGGAGGTATTAGCATTCCGTTATTCAACAGTCAAACTAAAAGGAGAATAAAAACTCAGGCAATGGAAGTAACCATTGCGGAACAAAATTACAAAAGTGATGTATTAAGTTTTGAGCAAGAAATACATGATGCAAAAAACAAAGTATTATCCTATCAACAAGGAGTTGATTTTTACGAGTCACAAGTAAAACAAGTGAACCCTGAAATGATTAGAATTGCAAAACTTAATTATCAGGCAGGAGAAATATCTTACTTAGAATTATTAAACACTTTACAAATGGTAAGCAATCACGAGCAAAAATATTGGAATCAATTATTAGCCTATAACAATGCTGTAGCTTACTATCAATTTATTACCAATCAACAATAAAATTATGAAAACATATATAAACATCATTTTTAGCACATTACTTATTATAAGTATGATGAGTGCTTGTAAAAATGGAACATCAGACAAACATTTAGAACAAGACAAAACACACGAACATCACGAAGAAGAAAACACTCATTTAAGTAAAGAACAAATCAAAACCATCGATTTACAATTTGGCGATTTTACTAAAATAAAGATAAACCAGTTTATTAAAACAACAGGAGTTTTAGGGTTACCGCCTAATGCCTTTTCTTCTGTAAACGCAAAATATGAAGGAACTATCTCTGGACATAAAAAGTTTATAGAAGGAGATTTTATTCATAAAGGTGAAAATATTGCCTATTTAGAAAATCCTGATTTTATAGTAAAACAACAAGATTTTTTAAAAACCAAAGCACAACTAGAACTTCAAAAAATAGAATTAAACAGGCAACAAGAGTTGATAGATGCCAATGCAGGAATTCCTAAAAATTTACAAACAGCCCAAGCAAAACTAAACATTTTAGAAGCAGAGTTTATGGGATTAAAACAACAATTAAATTATTTAGGCATTGCTACACAGTTTTTAAACGCTAAGAACATAGTACATCAAATTCCAATAAAAGCTCCTATGAGTGGTTTTATTACTAAAATAAATATGTACAACGGTGTGTATGTACAACCCAATATTTCTTTAATGGAAATTGTGGCTAATGATCATATTCACTTAGAGTTAGATGTGTTTGAAAAAGACATTGACAAAATTAAAGTTGGACAAAAAATTAGTTATACTACACCGGCTATCAATCAAGAAATATACAGTGGAGAAGTAAGTGTAATAGGTAAAGAATTTAATGGAACTGCCAAAACAGTTAGAGTTCACGGACACTTAGAAGAAAAGAGGCCTATTTTTATTAAAGACTTATTTATAAATGCTAAAATTTGGTTGAATAATGAAACTGTAAACGCCCTGCCTGAAAGTGCTGTGCTAAAAGAAAATGGTAACGAATTTATTTATGTTGCCAAAATAAATAAAAATAACAGTAATACTGAGTTCTTAAAAATAAACGTAAAATCAGGAGCCACAAATAATGGTTTTACACAAGTTACTCCCATTGATAAAATTCCTGAAAATATGCAAATTGTAACCCAAGGGGCTTATTATGTATATGCACAATCTAAGAATGGAGAATTGAGTCATGAACATTAGCTACATTGTATTTTTAAAAACAAAAAGCACAGCCAAATGGCTGTGCTTTTTTCTAAACTAAAACTAACTAAACTTAATTAATGTACCGAGGAAGCATCTACTTTACCTGCTCCTTTTTTGATTAACATCACAAAAGGAATACACAATAAAAACAACACTCCTAAGTATAAAAATATATCCATATAAGACAATACAGTTGCTTGTTTCATGACTGAAACTTCTATAATCTTGTATGCCTTTTCTAAAGCTTCATTTGCTGCATAACCTTTACTTACAAACATCATTTTTAAGCCTTGAATTCTTTCTTGAACGTGTAAATTAACAGCACTAATATTAGGTAATAAATCTACCCTATGTTGCTCTGTAAACCTTGCAATCATAGTAGTAATAATAGCAATTCCAAAAGAACCTCCAAGTTGCCTAGTCATTCCTGTAAACGCTGCTCCATCACCAATATCTTTTCCTACCAAAGTTGATAATGATAAAGTAGTAATGGGCACAAACAACAATCCTAAACCAAAACCTCTAACAACTAAAGGCCAAAAGAAATGTTCTGTTCCTGTGTCTGGTGTCATCACTAAATACATCCATAAACTATATAAAAAGAAAATAGCAAAACCTCCTGTAATTAAATATTTTTGAGGCACTCCATTTTGTAACAACTTACCTATAATAGGCATCATTAAAGCTGTAGTAATGGAACTTGGTACTAATAACAAACCTGCATCTGTTGCTGTAAAACCTAAAACTGATTGTGTATATATTGGAATGATAAAAGTAGATCCGTATAAACCAAACCCTAAAATAAAGGTCATAATGGTTCCTATTCTTAAATTGGTATCTTTTAACACACTTAAATTTACAATAGGATGTTCATAGGTTAATTCTCTCCATATAAACAATATCAATCCAAACAAAGAAACCACACTTAAGGTGATGATTAATCCATCATCAAACCAATCATCTTGTTGACCGTGTTCTAATACAAACTGTAAAGAACCAATAAAAGCTGTTAATAAGAATATTCCTATCCAATCTACTTGCTTTGCTTTTAATTTTTCTCCGTATTTAGGACTTCTTACAAACAAAATAGTTAAACATGTTGCAATAATTCCAATAGGAATGTTGATGTAAAAAATATACGGCCATGAAAAATTATCTACTAAATACCCTCCTAATGGAGGTCCTAATGTTGGTCCAACAATAACTCCCATTCCGTAAATAGCTTGTGCCATTCCTCTTTTTGCAGCAGGATAACTTTCAGTAATAATGGTTTGAGCGGTTACCAACAAGGCTCCACCTCCTAACCCTTGCACAAATCTAAAAGCTACCAATTCCCATATATTACTTGCATTTCCACATAAGAATGAAGAAACCGTAAAAATAATAATGGAAGTAGCAAAATAGTTTCTTCTACCAAATTGTTTTGATAGCCAACTGGTCATTGGAATAATAATTACATTGGCAATAGCATAGGCTGTAATCACCCATGCAACATCAGTAAGAGTAGCTCCTAAACTACCCTTCATATCATTTAAGGCAACATTAACAATAGTAGTGTCTACTATTTCTAGTAAGGCACACAGAATTGCTGTAATGGTAATAATTACCCTTCTGTAACCGTATTCTACTAAACTGTCTTGATCTTGCATAATTTATTTTAAATGTACATCAGTAGTCACATTCATACCTGAACGTAATTTTGCCAATGCTTCTTTATTATTGTTTGTTGTAAATTCAATTTTTACAGGCAAACGCTGAATGGTTTTTACAAAGTTCCCAGTAGCATTATCTGGTGGTAATAAAGAAAATTTAGATCCTGTTGCTGGAGAAAAAGTTGCCACAACACCTTCAAACTCTTCTTCTGGATATGCATCTACCTTTACCCCTACTTTTTGCCCCACTTTCATTTTAGACAATTGTGTTTCTTTAAAATTGGCAACCACCCATTTAACAGAAGTATCTATTAAATAAAATAAAGATTGACCAGGTTGCACAAACTGTCCTTTTTGAATTTTTACTGTTGATAACTGTCCACTAATTGGAGCTGTAACTACCGTATAACTTAAATTTAACTTGGCTGCATTTAACATTGCTTCGGCACTTTTTACATTTGCCTCTGCCACTGCTACTTGTTTTTTAGAGATGTCTGTTTGAGATACAGCTGCATTTTTTTGACTGTTACTTGCTCGTTTTTGACTTTTTAAAACTTGCAAATGATTTTCTGCTTCTTGTTTTGCTGCCAAAGCTTGCTCGTATTGTTGAGCGGTAATAGAATGATTTTTATATAAATTTTCGTATCTCTTAAAATCATTTTCTGCTCTCCACAATTTAATTTCTGCAGATTTAATAGTTTCTGAAGCTGTAGTTACTTGTGCATTTGCAGTAGCTGTATTGGCTTCGTAAGAACCTATACTTGCTTGTGCTACCAACAAAGCATTTTGTGCTGCTAATAAGTTAGCTTTAGCTTGTTCTATTTTTACAACATAATCACTATTATCTATTACAAACAAAGTATCTCCTTTTTTTACCGTGTGATTATCAGATACGTAAACTTTTTGTACATAACCTGCCACACGAGGAATAATAGGACTCATATTTTCTTCTACATGAGCATCATCTGTGTCTTCATGAGACAAGGAGTGAATAAACTTATATGATCCATACACTACTCCTATAGTAACTATTACTGATATGATAGCTACAAATTTTTTATTGATTTTTTTCTTTTGTTCCATGATATGAAATATTCTTTATTTTTCTAATGTGTTGATTAACGATCCTTTTGCTTTTAACCAAGCATAGTATTTTTCTGTAATATTTGCCTTGGCATAAGTAACATTTAATTTAGCTTGTAACTGGTCTACATCCGCCTCCAACAAATCGTTGGTATCTACCAAACCATTGTTGTATTTATCTTGCACAATTCTATAATTTTCTATGGCTTGATTTTCAGACTTTGTATAAACATTGTATTTTTTAAGAGCCAATTCATAATCTTGTTTGGCATTTTCAATTTCTACTTTTACAGCATCGTTTTTAACATTAATACTATATGCTAATTCTTTGGCCTTACTTTGAGCTACTTTTACATTACTTTTATTTTTAAAAATATTAGCCAAATCATAAGAAACCCCAACCCCTATATTCATAGCGTTACTAACTGTTATAGCATTTTTTATATCTAAAGCTACATAGCCCCCAGACAATGCTATAGTTGGATAGTAGTTTGATTTTGCTATTTTAATTTGATTTTCAGCTGCTTTGTATTGATAATCTAAAGCTTCTAAATCACTTCTTTCTATGGTTATATCATTATTTACCAACTCTTGTTTTCCCAAATCTTCTGACTGAATATCAATCACAGTATTCTCTGGTAATTTTAACATAATGGCTAATCTATAATTTAGAATGTTAGCTGTTTTTTTAGCCTCATCTAAACCAACCTGAATATTAGATTCTTGTATTTGGGCTTTTAACAAATCATTACGAGCAATAATTCCATTCTCTTCCATAGAACTAAAATCTTTAACTCGTTGTTGAGCACTTTTTAAGTTTTCTTCTATTAGTTGAATAGTTTGATTTGCTTTGTATAAATTGATAAAACTTTGAGTAACATTTAAAGCTATTTCTTCCTTTTTACTTTCGGAATTTAAAGTGGCAGCTTTATAATTATTCTCACTTGCCTGCACAGTGTTTTTTAATTTAAAACCTGTAAACAAAGGCATTGATACGCTGGCCTGCCCAAACATTATTTGATTGATACTTGACGAAGCACCACTTTCTTCTTCTTCAGCACTTTCATTAATTTCTCCTAATTGAGAATTTATTTTAGGATTATTTAAATACATATATTGTCCAGATATTTTTGCATCAGGATACAATAAATTCTTTGCCACTTGCATTTCATTTTCTGCTGTGGTTACTTTTGCATCTGCTATTTTAGACACATCACTTTGTTCTAGTGCTATGTGAATAGCTTCTTTTAAACTCATCGATTGTTTGCTTTGTGCTTGTAATCCAATAGTTACAAAAACACTAAGCAATAGTATTTTAAATTTCATTTGTTAATAATGATTTTATTATTTGTTGAATGTGTTTGGTTAGGGTTTCTCTTACGTATATATCAACTGCTACGTCGTTTTCTAAGGGTATTAAGGTTTTATAAAAGCGTTTATTGTAGTAAAAATTAAAAAATGTACCCTGTACTGTTGGCATTAATAGCTCTATATTCACATTGGTATTAAACGCACCAGCCTTTTGACCTTTTTCTATAAAAGATTTTATTAGTTTAAAAGTCTCTAGTTTTTCTTTGGTATATTTTTTAAAACTTATATCTCTGGTTTCATTAGAAAATTCAAAATGTATAATTTTATACATCCTTCTCTTTTGATGAGTTCTATGCACAATCATCTTAATAAGATCATCTAATATTTCTTGATAAGATTTTTTTTGATTAATTACTTTAACCAATTCAACTCTAAAATCAGCAATACGGTATAACATAAACGCATCTAATAATTTTTCTTTAGATCCGAAGTAATAAGAAATCATTGCCACGTTAACATCTGCTTCTTTTGCAATAGTTCTTACTGATGTTCCATCAAAACCATTTTCAGCAAAGAGTTTTTCTGCCACGTTTAAAATATGAATCTGTTTTTCATTTAATTCCATTACATATAGATTTTAAATCCTCTACAAAATTAAACAAACGTTTAATTTAAACAAACGTTTAATAATAAAAATTTTGTTATTTTTTTTTAAAACAGAAATAACAACATTAAAACAAGCTATTTTAGGCGGTTATATGAATAACGAATTAACCACAGAACAAGAGGAGCTTCAGTTTGAAGTTTTGATTGATGGACTCTTAAACAATCAGTACGGATTTACAGAGAGTTTTTTGGATATTAACACCATTTCTGGACTAAGAAACAATCTTTTTAGATACAGAGAAAATGGAGAAATGTACCCAGCAGGAATCGGTAAAAAGTTTGACTACCAAAAAAATACTTTGGTAAGAGGAGACTTAATTAAATGGTTTGACGAAAACACTACCGATATACATGAACGTTTATTACTAGATAAAATAAACAGGTTTATTACTTATTTAAACAGTACTTGTTACACATCTATAAACGCATCTGAATTTCACTATGCTACTTATGAGGTAAATAGCTTTTACAAACGTCATTTAGATCAGTTTAAAAGCGAAAAAGGAAGAAAATTTTCTTTGGTAATATACTTGAACGAAGATTGGTCTACAGAAGATGGCGGAAAATTGTCATTGTACATTAATGAAAATAAAATAGATGATGTATATCCACTAGAAGGTAGAGCTGTATTTTTTAAAAGTGATGAATTAGAGCATGAAGTACACCCTTCTTTTACCAGAAATAGAATCAGCATTGCTGGCTGGTTAAAAAGTGTTTAAAAACAAAAGAGTCAGAACTAACTGACTCTTTTTTATTTGGTGTACACTCTATTTTCTTGTTCTGCTACTCTAATAAAAGTAGTTCTTTTGGTTAATTCTTTTAAACGTTGTGCTCCTACATAGGTACAAGTACTTCTAATTCCACCCAAAATATCCTGAATGGTAAGTGCTACTTTTCCTCTGTAAGGAATCTCTACTGTTTTTCCTTCACTAGCTCTATACTCTGCTACACCTCCTACATGTTTTTCCATGGCTGTAGAAGAACTCATACCGTAAAACTGTTTAAACTTCTCTCCATTTTTTTCAATCAACTCCCCACCACTTTCATCATGACCAGCTAACATACCTCCTAACATCACAAAATCGGCTCCAGCACCAAAAGCCTTGGCTACATCACCCGGAGTAGCACAACCTCCATCACTAATAATTTGACCACCTAGACCATGAGCAGCATCTGCACACTCTATAATGGCAGATAATTGTGGGTAACCAACTCCTGTTTTTACTCTTGTGGTACAAACGGATCCTGGACCAATACCTACTTTAATAATATCTGCACCAGACAACAACAACTCCTCAACCATTTCTCCAGTCACCACATTTCCTGCAATAATTACTTTATCTGGATATAAGTTTCTTGTATTCTGAACAAAACTCACAAAATGTTCTGAGTATCCGTTTGCTACATCTATACAAATAAATTTTAAATTGGAATTTTTAGCAATAACTTCTGCCAACTTTTCAGCATCTTTTACTCCTGTTCCAGTACTTATAGCTATGTAATTCTCTATACCTTTTGGGGCTTCGGCTAAAAAACTATTCCATTCTGCAACAGAATAATGCTTATGAACTGCTGTAAATATGCAATGCTCTGCTAAAGCCAAAGCCATTTGAAAAGTTCCAACCGTATCCATATTGGCAGCCATTATAGGAACTCCGCTCCACGTTGCTGTACTATTTAAAAACTTAAACTCTCGATCTAAATTTACCTGAGCTCTACTTTTTAAAGTAGAACGTTTAGGTCTTATCATTACATCTTTAAATCCTAATTTAATATCGTATTCAATTCTCATAGGAAAATGGTTTAGGTGTTCATTTAAATTTACAAATTGTACAAAAGGATAACATCCTTAAAAAGACATTTATATTCATGACTTATTAACAATTAATTTTTAGTTTTAAATTGTATGAAAAAGTTATTACAAGAAATAAAAGCATGTACAATTTGCTTACCTTACCTAACCAATGGTGTTCGACCTGTATTAACAGCACACCCTAAAAGTAAAATTATAATTATTGGTCAAGCTCCTGGAAGTATTGTTCACAAAACAGGAATTCCTTGGGATGATAAAAGTGGAGAACGTTTACGGGATTGGTTAGGGGTAGATAAAAAAACTTTTTATAACAAAGAGATTTTTGCTATTATTCCTATGGGATTTTGTTATCCAGGAAAAGGAAAAACAGGAGATTTACCTCCTAGAAAAGAATGCGCACCTACTTGGCACTCACTATTATTAAACCAGTTACAAGAAGTTAAATTAATTATTTTAATTGGAAGCTATGCACAAAATTACTATTTAAAAAACCCTAGAAAAACACTTACCGAAACTGTTAAAAATCACCAAATATATCTTCCTGAATATATGGTATTACCACATCCATCTCCTAGAAATAATATATGGATTAAAAAAAATGAATGGTTTATTAAAAACAATATTCCCTATCTAAAAAAAATAATCAATTCCATTATAAACACATAAAAAAAGTCCCGAGCATATTGCTCAGGACCTCATATATTAAGATATATCTTTTCTTATTTTTCTTCGTAAACTCCCATGTTGGCATATTTTTCAATACGCTCATTTACCATCTTAGAAGTTTCTTTTTTCTGTAACTCTGCTAAAGATTCTATAATTGTTTTTCTTACTGTTTCAAAAGTAGTTTCTCTATCAGAATGAGCACCTCCTAATGGTTCAGGGATTACACCATCAACCAATTTTAAGTTACTCATATCTTTAGAAGTTAATTTTAAAGCAGCAGCTGCTTTTTCTTTAAACTCCCAAGATCTCCATAAAATAGTAGAACAGTTTTCAGGAGAAATTACAGAATACCATGAGTTTTCCATCATTAATACTCTATCTCCAACACCAATTCCTAAAGCTCCTCCAGAAGCACCTTCACCAATAATAATGGTAATAATAGGTGTTTTTAACACACACATTTCAAAAATATTACGTGCAATGGCTTCACCCTGTCCACGTTCTTCTGCTTCTAAACCAGGATAAGCTCCAGGGGTATCAACAAAAGTAACTACAGGAATTCCAAATTTCTCTGCCATACGCATTAAACGCAAAGCCTTTCTGTATCCTTCTGGATTGGCCATTCCAAAGTTTCTGTATTGTCGCATTTTGGTATTAATTCCTTTTTGCTGTCCAATAAACATAAAACTCTGATCTCCAATTTTTCCTAAACCACCAACAATAGCTTTGTCATCTTTTACAGTTCTATCTCCATGAAGTTCCATAAAAGAATCACCTGCTAAAGCTTTTATATAATCTAAAGTATAAGGTCTGTTAGGGTGTCTAGATAATTGTACTCTTTGCCAAGGGGTTAAATTTTCATAAATATCCTTCTTAAGATTGATGATTTTATCTTCAATCTCTTTACAAGTATTAGTTACATCAACCTCACTCTCCTCACCAATTATGGCACATTTTTGTAACTGTTCTTCTAATTCCTTAATAGGTAATTCAAAATCCAAGTATTCCATCATTATAAATTTTGGCTAAGGGCAAATATAGTAAGTTAAACGGATTAACATTCTGTTTTATTTAATTTTTAATTAACATTAATAAGACTTAACCTATGTCAGTTTTTAAAAATTCACTTACTTTGCATGTCATATATGATTGATTATGGGAATATTTAACAAAAAAATTAACATAACGGAGCTTTACCCAAGCGGTTTTGTTGATATTCACTCTCATTTACTACCCGATATAGATGATGGAGCTAGAGATATTAATGACTCTATTTCTCTTATAGAAAAAATGAAAAGAAGAGGAATTACTGACTTTAGAATTACCCCACATGTTTTAGGAGATGTATGGGAAAATAGTTCTACAACTATTAAAGAAAAAGAAGCTGAACTAAAAGCTGCTTTAATAGAAAGAGGTCATCATGATGTAAATATTCATGCAGCTGCTGAATATATGCTTGATGATCATTTTAGTAATTTACTTGCTAATGATGATATTTTGCCTTTAAAAGACAAATACATTTTAGTAGAAATGTCTTTTTTTAACGCTCCCTTTAATTTAGATGATTTACTTTTTAGATTACAACTAAAAGGTTTTATCCCCATTTTAGCACACCCTGAAAGATATAATTATTATCATGAGGATATTTCTCATTATGAAAAACTTATTGAAAACGGATGTTTATTTCAACTAAACCTATTGTCTTTAACCGAACAATACGGAAAATCTGTTACTAAAATGGCTCTTGAACTATTAAAAAAAGGGATGTATACTTTTGCTGGAACAGACACTCATAACAAAAGACATATTCGTTTAATGGATACCATAGCTACTAAAAAGAACAAGAAATTAATAATGCCTTTATTTGAAAAAAATATAGAAGTATTTTCTTTTTAAGCATAAAAAGGGGCTATCTAAAAATATTATAAAACGTCATTCTGAATTTAATTCAGAATCATAATATGCTATTAAACAGTAGTTATGAAAAACTGAAACAATTTCAGAGTGACGAAATTTTTACTTTTCAAACAGCCCTTTAATTTTATTAAGCATTATTTAAATTAATAATTTCCTGCTCTGTTAAATGTCTATAATGACCTCTTGGCAAATCTTTCTTGGTTAATCCTGCAAAAATAACTCTATCTAATTTTACTACTGTATAACCAAAATGAGCAAATATTTTACGAACAATTCTATTACGACCTGAGTGAATTTCAATTCCTACTTCGTTTTTAGATTGCCCTTGTACATATGCAACATCATCTACCCATACTTTTTTACCATCAATTTCTGGTCCTTCTGCAATAGATTGTAAATCTTTTAAAGCCACTTTTTTATCTAAAGTTGCATGATATAATTTACGTTTGTTGTGTTTAGGATGTGTTAATTTTTTGGCTAACTCACCATCATTGGTAAATAATAATAGTCCAGTAGTATCTCTATCTAATCTTCCTACAGGATAAATACGTTCTTTACATGCTTTACTAACAATATCCATTACTGTTTTTCTACCTCTTTCATCTTCCATGGTAGTAATGTAATTCTTAGGCTTATTCAATAAAACGTATCTTTTGGTTTCAGGGTTAATTAATACATTATCAAAACGAACCTCATCTGTAGGTTGTACTCTGTATCCCATTTCAGTAATAATTTTACCATTTACAGAGGCACTTCCTGTTTCTATATACATATCAGCATCTCTACGAGAACAAATTCCCGCATTAGAAATGTACTTATTTAAACGAATTCCTGTTTGATTAGAAGGTGTAGTAACCACTCTTTTTTTCAATTCATCAGACGATGAAGTTTTTTTCTTAAAAACTTTCTTTTTAGAAAAAGGTTTTGCTCCTTCCTCATTAGTAGCATCTGTAGGTCTTTTAGTAAAACGCTTACTATTTGGTTTAAAACTTCCAGAAGGCTTTCCTTTTCCTCCTTGACCTTGTTGTCGTCTTCCCGACGAGTTTTTATTTGTACTCATTATTTAAATTTTGAATGGCAAAATTACGAAACAATCTGTAATAAAATACTATATTCTTACTTCATTTAATATTCTGATTAACAACACAGAAGTATCAATAAAAGAAAGACTAAAAACTCCTGTAACCAATACTAATCTTAAAAAATTATGAAGTAAAAAATAATGTTTATCATTTTTAGCTTTGTATAACAAAACAAAGAACAAAGGTATCCATAAAGCACCAGTATAAAAGTAATACTTCATATCACCAATCTCTGGAAACCTCAATAAGTAATTAATGGGAACCATTAATAAAATTAACAAAATGTATATTTTAATTTTAATCTTATCTTCTCCATATTTTAGCACCAATGTTTCTCTGTTGGTTAACAATGCTCCTTTGGCTCTTTCAAAATCTTTAATCAATTCTTTTAACAAAATAACCAAATACAAATAGAGACCATGTGTTAAAATTAATTCTGATATGTTTTCATAGTACACAAAAATCACAAAAAAAGGTAATATATCTAAAACAGATACTGATAGAATTCTTATCAACGGATACTTTTGTAGCTTGTGAGAGTACAACCATATTAAAAAAATATAACCGCCAAAAAATACTCCTGCTTTCCAAGAAACCACCATTCCTAAAGCAAAAGCAATAAAATTTAAAGTAAAATACACCTGGAGTTTAGTTTGCTGACTTACCCAGTTTCCTATTTGGGTTTTAACGGGTTTGTTAATGGCATCTATTGAGGCATCATAAAAATCGTTGATAATATATCCTGCAGAAACCACACAAATTGTTGACAAAACAACCAAATGCAAATGCCAATCTAACAAAACTTCTTGTATGGTTTGATTGACAGTAAACACAAAAATAGCTGCTAAATATTGTGCAATGGTTAAAAGTATAATGTTGTATCCTCTTACTACAGAAAACAACGCTAAAAATTTATGTCTCTTGGTAGTTGTTTTATTCATAATTGGCTAGATATTAAAATCTGTAAACCAATTCTAAATGATGTCCAGTTAAAGATGTTTTTGCTTTTTCAAAATCTGCAGTAAATCCTAAAATATAACCACCACCTCCAGAGCCACAAAGTTTTAAATAATAGTCATTAGACTCTATTCCTTTTTTCCATAAAGTATGAAATTGTTTAGGAATCATAGGTTTAAAGTGATCTAATACAACTTTTGATAATTTTTTTACATTTCCAAACAACGCTTTTGCATCTCCATGTAAAAAGTTTTCAATACAAGCATCGGTATGAATTACAAACTCTTCACTTAACATTTTACGAAAACCATCATTCTTCATTTTTTTCATAAAAATGTTAACCATTGGTTCTGTTTCACCAATAATTTTAGAGTCTAATAAAAACACCGCTCCTTTTCCGTTTTGCTGATAAGGAATCCCTACAGACTCAATATCATTCTTAGACTGAATTAATATTGGTAAACTCAAATAACTGTTTAAAGGATCTAACCCTGAGCTTGTTCCATGGAAAAAAGATTCCATCAAACCAAAAACTGTTTTTAACCTTAATAATTTATCCTTGGTTAAATTTTCTAAAACAGTAATTTTATCTTTAGCATATTGGTCGTACACGGCTGCTACAATAGCACCTGAACTCCCTACACCATATCCTTGAGGAATGCTAGATTCAAAATACATTCCATCGGCTAAGTCTTTTTCTAATTGCACCAAATCAAAAGCAACCAAATCAGTCTTTAAATCTTTTAAATAATTAAAATACTTCACTAAGTTTTGGTTAGATTTTAATTTATCTCCCTCTAAAACATCGGCTAATTTAAACGCTCCTTTGTAAGAATTATAAGGAATTGCAAGCCCTTTAGAGTCTTTTATAATTCCATATTCCCCAAACAATAAGATTTTTGCGTAAAATAATGGTCCTTTCATAGTTTAGTTTTGTGCAATTTACTCTGCAAAGATACACATTTATTGGTTCTTAATTACTAACTCTTAATTGTTTAGCACCAGTCCCAACACAATCGTGTATAAATGATTGATCTTTACAATAAACCGATAATTTTGATTTTATAAATTCTTGTACAACTTCCTTTTCATTTTCTGGATATAGTAAATGTACATTGGCACCTGCATCTAAGGTAAAACACAATTTACTTCCTGTTTCTTTTCTGTAAGTCCAAACTTTATTAATGACCTCTAAGGTATTAGGTTTCATTAAAATAAAATAAGGATTACTGGTCATCATCATAGCGTGTAGGGTTAAAGCTTCACTCTCTACTAACTCAATAAATTTATCAATATCGCTATTGGCAAATATGTCTTTTATTTTATTGATATTTTCTTGTGCTTGCTCAAATCGTTGACTTGCAAAAGGATGTCCGTGCATTAAATTATGACCAACCGTACTACTTACTTGCTTTTCTCCTTTATCAATCAACAAAATAGTATCTTGATAGTTTTTAAAAACTGAAGCAACACCATCCATATATGGAACTCCATACAAATCAGAACTTCCTTCTATATTTTCATGCGCTCCCCAAACAACAATATCTCCTTTTACACTTCTACAAGCACTTCCAGAACCTAAACGTGCTAAAAAAGAGGCTTTTTGATAAAAAGCTTCATCTGTTAAATTGTAGTTAATTTCTTTTTCTATACTCATTAAACACAACGCTATGGCACTCATTCCACTTGCAGAAGATGCAATTCCGCTACTATGAGGAAAAGAATTTTTTGTATCTATTACAAAAGAATACTCTCTTAAAAAAGGTACATATTTTTCAATTCTCTTAAAAAAAGTTTCAATTTTAGGTTTAAAATCTTCTTGTACTTTACCATCTAAAATCACTTTAAAATCATAAGTACTTCTTAAATCTTGCCTTTTACCATAAGTTAAAGTAGTTGTGGTGTTACAATTAGATAAAGTAAAACTAATAGAAGTGTTTTCTGGTAATTGAGGATTTTTCTTTCCCCAATATTTTACCAAAGCAATATTACTTGGGGTTTGCCAACTAACTTTTCCTGATGCTTTACTTGCGGCTAAAGTCTTTGGGATAAATTTTTGCTCCATTGCAAATGTCTATTTTTTGTAACTATAAACGTAAGTTTTATAGTTGATATGTGAAAATTTTAGTTTGAGTTTTTCTCTATCTAAATCGTAATTTAAAGTTTTATGGAATGGTTATATTTGCCTTTATGAGAAAATTAAAATTGATTTGGGATTTTAGAGGTGCTACAGGACTAGGAACTGCCAAACACCATTGCATACATTTAAAAGAATTTGCCGAAGCTGAAAAACTTACATTTCACCTTATAGATCATCAAGAAATTAATGAAATGTGGGCGGCTGCTTTTATTGTGGTTGATGAAAGTGATATGAAAATTTATAGGGATGCTTTAAAACCTCATAGAGGGGAAGTGTATCTGTAATGGTTAATGAAATTTAGAAATTCTACAATCAACAATTACATTTTAAAAAAGTTTATTTGTTGATGTATTTAACCACTTAAAAAAGAAAAAAATTAACGATTACACAGTCCAAGGAATAACCTACAACTTTAAACTTAGAATACTCTAAAAGTTAATTTGTTGATATGTTTAACTATTTATAAAAATAGTAGCTTTTCGAGTGGAGTCGAGAAGCCATCTTCTTAACTTCTATAATTCTCAATACGCAATCGCCTCCGAAATTACCCAACCACCTGTCCATGCATTCTGGAAATTAAATCCACCTGTAACGGCATCAATATTTAAAATTTCTCCAGCAAAGAACAAGTTGTCATGGAGTTTACTTTCAAACTTTTTAAAGTTAACTTCTTTTAGCTTTACTCCACCAGCCGTTACAAACTCATCTTTAAAAGTACTTTTTCCTTGTGCATGAAACACTGTTGATGTTAATTTATCTGCTAATAATTCTAATTTTTTATTAGAAATATCTGCCCACTTGGTTTGTCCATCTATTTCACAAACTTCTAAAAATCTATTCCATAAACGTTTGCTAATTGTTTCAAAAGGGCTTCTTTTTTCTATCATTGATTTTACATCTGTTTTTTTGGCTTTAAACAATATATCCAAAGCTTGTTGTCTGTTACAACTTAACCAATTTACAAGTACTTGATACTGATAGTTTTTTTCTGCTAATAAAATAGCTCCAAAAGCAGATAATTTTAGCACTGCTGGACCACTTGTTCCCCAATGGGTAATTAGCAAAGGACCTGTACTTTTTAACTTGGTATCTTTAATAAACACCTCTACATTTTGAACTGCTACTCCTGGCAAATCCATCAATAAAGGATCTTTGATGTTAAAAGTAAATAACGATGGAACTGGCTCTACAACATTATGGCCTAAATCAGTCAATAACTTCCACATTGGTTTACTGCTCCCTGCTGTGACCACTAATTTATCACAAGTATATTCGTTGTTATTCGTGATAACTTTCCAACTTCCGTTTTCTAATTGCTGAAAACTAGAAACTCCTTCACTTTTTTTGACATCAATTTCTAAATTTTGAGTTGCATTTAAAAAGCAATCGATAATAGATTGTGAAGAATTTGACTCAGGAAAAATACGATTATCACTCTCTATTTTTAACGGCACTCCGTGGTTTTCAAACCACTCCATAGTATCACCAGTCATAAACTGATGAAAAGGCCCCAATAACTCTCGCTTTCCACGAGGATAAAATTCCGTAAGTTCTTTAGGATCAAAACAAGCATGAGTGACATTACAACGACCTCCTCCAGAAATTTTTACTTTTTGTAAAACTTCTTTTCCTTTTTCTAAAATGCAAACAGAAAGGTTGCCGTTTTTTTCTTTGGTATTAATGGCTGTAAAAAAACCTGCTGCTCCTCCTCCAATAATAATTACATTGTAATGTTTTGCCATAGTTTATAAAGATATTATCTCTTGATAAGCTTCTAACAAGGTAGGGAAAACTTTTACAGCTCCATTTGCTAACAACTGCTCTTCTGTATATTGAGTTGTTAAACCAACAGCTACCATTCCCGTAGCTGCAGCTGCTCTAATTCCCGTTAAACTATCTTCAAAAATTAATGTTTGGCTAAAATCTTTTTCTTGTACCCCTAAATATTTTGCCAAAGTTAAATACGGTACCGGACTAGGCTTGGGTTCTGCAAACATATCTACTCCCATACAAACTTTAAAACCCGCTCCTGTTTTAGCAACAGCATGTTTTACAAAATCAGTATAAGCGTTGCTTGCTATTCCGTGTGGAATATTATTTTTCGCTAAAAAACCCTGAATTTCATTCACCCCTGGCAATAAATCTGGCGGAACAGAAGTAGTGACAATATGTTTTTGTTTTAATGTATTTACTTGTGGAGCTTTAGAAATATCTCCTCCAAATTCTGCAAAATATTCTGCTATTTTTATGGGAGCAACTCCTGCATGTGAATCTCTAGGAAAAGGACAAATTTCTGCATTAAACACTTCTCTAAAAGCATTGGTCCATGCAGACATATGACATTTAACACTATCTACAACAACACCATCAAAATCAAACAAAACTGCTTTTGGAAATGGAAGTTTTTTCATGTTTATCTTTTTTAAAATTACTTTATTTGACAAATAACTTGGCTAAATAACCATTTAAAAATTTATTTGTGGGATCTAATTTTGAACGTAATTTTCCAAAATCATTCCATTTAAGGTATAGTTTTTCAAAATCTGAATACCCTGCTTTAAAACGTTTTGCCCAATGTGGCTTTCCTCCGTATTTTAAAAATACTTCTTCTACCTTTTCAAAAGCTACATAACTATCTGCTTTGGGGGAGTTTCTACACACGCATCCAACTGTAACCACATCTTCATCAGCTGCATAACTTAACCAAGCATTGTCTTTTTTTAAGAAACGGATATCCATAGGTACATGTACATAGGCTTTGTTTGTTTTATCTTCTAACATAAACTTTAAGTCTTTAAACAAATCCTGAAATTTAGAATATCCTACCGTCCACTCTGCTAATTCCATGGTTGCCCCTCTTTTTTTAGTCACCGTAGCATCATACAAACTACCTGCATGTTCTTGCTTGGCTGTAAAAAACATAAAATATAAAATTTTATTAGCTATTGCTGTAAACCTTGGATATTTATGCGTGTATTTATAAAGTTTTTGAGAAACTTTTCTTCTATTTTTATAATATTTAGGAGCCGATTTTGGTTTGAATGTAAAATCTTTATCAACTTTATTTCCTAAAATTACATATCCGTGATTGGTATGTGGTAACCACAAAATTCTAACAAAATCATACTCTTGTAAAAACCCATCTAATTTAGCTGTCCAATCGGCATCTTTCATAGGAGTTTCTTTAATGTGTAATCGGTAATTGTCTTCACATTTAAAAGTAATTTCAGAATACACACCAAGTAAACCTAAGGAAACACGAATGGCATCTATTTCTGAATCTTGATCTGTAAATTCTTTAATACTTCCATCGGCCAAAACCATTCTAAACTTAGACACGTATTTAGATAAAATAAATCCATTTGTTCCGTGAGTAGCCGTTGCCAAAGCTCCTCCAATGGTAATTTTATTAATATCTGGCAAACAAGGAATACACCAACCACAAGCCTGAACTGTATTAATGACTTTTTCTAAACTTGCTCCTGATTGTACTGTAATTTCTTTAGAGTCTTTATTGATATTTACAATTTTATTGTAATTGGTAATATCTATTAAAGTAGAAGTTCCTGCATTGATATCCGCTGAAGAAAAACGATTTCCAAAAACTCTCACCGAAGGATTGCTAACAATTGCTTCTACAATTTCTTGCTCATTATTAACCTTTACTAAGTTTTTGTAGATATGCTTTACATTTTTATTCCAACTAATCCATTGATTTGTTGTTTGGGCATTTTTGGTTGATTTGCTCAAAATGTTTTGTTTCTTTTGTTGATTACTACAAGGGAATAGTCGTTAACTATTTAATATCTTTTCGATATTGGGTTTAAAATAATTAGGGCCTTTTAATACTTTTCCATCTTCTCTGTAAATAGGTTCTCCATCTTCTCCTAATTTACTCATATTACTTCTTTGAATTTCTTCAAAAACCTCTTCTATTTTATGTTGCATTCCATGTTCAATAATAGTTCCGCATAAAATATACAACATATCACCAAGAGCATCTGCCACTTCTACCAAATCACCATTTTGTGCAGCCTCTAAATATTCTTTATTTTCTTCATCCATCAAATTAAATCTCAGGTTGATTTTATCTTCACCAATAGCCGCAATGGGTTCATTTTTATATCCTAATTTATATGCGGTGTGAAATTCTTGTACTGCTTTGATTTTATTCTTCATTAGTTTGTTAATTTTGGCAAAAATTAAATTTATGTTTTCTACTGGACAAATCTACTTTGCAATATTTTTTGTTTTAACTTTTACAGCAGCTATGATTTGGAGCTACAGAAAAGATATAAAACGACACAAATTACACTACAAAAATACAGCTATTAAAGTTTTTATTGCAGGTATTGTGGTAACCATTTCTTTTGTTTTGATAAGACTTGCTTTAAAATAAGCTTACATCTTTTGAATATCGTTTAGTTTATTATGATCTATAATGGTAAAACCGTGCTCGTCAAACTCATAAGAAGAGCCAAATTTATAATCTATTTTTAACTGACCAAAATCATAAGAATGTAGTTGATATAATTTTTGATTAAAAGCCTCTTCATGATATTGAAAAAGCAAATAAATCTCAACTTCTAACTCTAACATTTCTTCTTTTGTGTATTTAAACAACGGACTTTCCTCATCTATTTGATGCACTACTGTCCACATAGTTGGTAAATACATAATTTTATTTCGTTGTAAATTTAGCTGATAAAATTGTCTACTAAACTCACCATCTTCTCCTTTTTCTGTAATGTTCATAATGGCATTTAGCTCAGGCTCAATCATCATATTAATACGTTTGTTCATTACTCTAAACATCAGTGCTCTATGATCTTCAAAATCGCGAACTATAAGATGCTCTGAGAACTTAATTTTGGCTTTGGGTTTAGAAAAACGACCGTATAATAATCCTGTAATAAAAGAAAAAGACATCAAGCCCATTAGAGCTTCAAAAGAAGATACAAATCCGCCTATAACTCCGTTTGGAGCAATAGCTCCATACCCAACTGTGGTTAAAGTTTGTGCACTAAAAAAGAACAGATGAATAAAATCATCAAAAATATTTCCTGTTGATATTTGAAATTCTTGAACTCCAATCCACAAATAAATAATAGCAAAAAAGGTATTAATTAACACATAACCAATTAAAACGTAAATTAAAAAAAGTGCCCACGGAATGTTGATTAAATACGTGTACAAATCATCAATAGTACGTGGTCTGTTGATGTGTTTTACATTAGAATTTCCATTTACAATAATCCTTTGTGCGTTTCTGTTTGACTTGTATCCAACACCAGGATCTTTTAAGATTCTTGCCATATGCTAATTAAAAAAAAAGCCTTGAATAAATCAAGGCTTCTTAGTTTTTTAATGTATCCACTGGTATTTAAAATCGCAATTTTTCATACTACCATTTAGTTTTACATAAGTATCTTTAATTTTAGTATCGTACCATTTCTCTAAAGTTTCTTGTTTCTTTTTTTGCAGGGCTAATTGCTGAAACTTTACATAGTCTTTTGCCAAATCGGCCTCGTGGGCATCAATTTTATTTTTTACTAAAATAATTTTATACATTTTTACCCCTTCTCTTGTTTCTTCAAAATACACCGGTGTAATTTCTCCTTCTTTTAAGCCATCAATTTTAGAAAACAAATCTGCATCCATTTTGTTTAACTCAAACTTAGAATCATTTGTATAAGTATTTACCAAAGCTCCGTTGTTTAATCTGGTTGCTTCATCATCAGAATATTTGGTTACGGCTTCATTAAAAGAAATTTCTTTAGCTATAATTTCTGCTCTCACAGATTCTAATTTTTCTTTTGCTGCACTTAACTTGGCTTCATCAATTTTAGGTTGCATTAAAATATGTCTTACATCTCTTTGTTGACCTTTTATTTTTTCTACTTGTAAAATATGATATCCAAATTGGGATTTAAAAGGTTCTGAAACTTCTCCTTCTTCTAAACTAAAAGCAGCTTCTTTAAATTCTTTTACAAATTCACTTTCTCTGGTAATGGTATATTTACCACCGTTTTGAGCTACTCCTGGATCTTCAGAATATAAAATGGCTTTTAACCTCATACTAAAACCATTTTCGATGTCTTTTTTTATTTTATTTAAATCATCTATGGTTTTTTGAATATCTTCTTCAGTAGCTTCGGCTTTAATTGTAATTTGAGATAACTCTACCTCTACTCCAAAATTTGGCAAATTTCCTTTGTCTTTTAAATCTTTATAGAAATATCTAATCTCTTCGGGAGTTACCACTACATCTGCAACAATAGCATCTCTTTCTTTAGATATTAGAGCGTTTTCTCTTTGTATTCTTGTTAACTCGTCTTTTAAATCGTCTAAATCATCAAACCCATAAAGCGCTACCACTTTATCCATATCTCCAATTTGAGATTTAAAATGAGCCAAAGTACGTTCTACTCCTCCAGCTATTTCTGCATCAGAAACAACAATACTATCAATTACAGCATGATGAGCTAATAGTTTTTGACTCATAACATCTTCCATAATTTCGCAATCAGAAATATCTATTTCTTCTTCAGATCTAGAGGCCATTTCTTGCTTAAACTTGGCGATATCAGAATCTAGTATTATGTTTTCTCCTACCACAGCTGCAACACCATCTATCTTAATCTTTTGTTGAGCATTTACAGTGTAAAAACCTAAAAGACATAACCATAATGCGTGGTATTTTTTAACGAACTTCATATTTGTTTTGTTTTACGGCATCATCAATCAAAATTTGTTCCATTTGATTAAAGAACTTTAATTTATTTTTTTGTAATAATATGTTTTTAATTGTTGGCTTTACATATTCCAACGGAGCTATATCTCCACTATTTAAAACTTCGTGAATGTAAATATAGTAAACACTTTTATCTGCTTCGGTTTTTTCTATCAACTTATTTGTTGATTTTAAATCCCAAGAGGTTAACAAAGGGAATTCTGTTTTTTGATAATAGACATCTTTTAAAGAAACCCATACAGAATCTTTTAAATAATAATCATCAAAGTCCTTATAATCACTTAAAATTTCTAATTTATCGTCTACGTTATCTGATAAAAACAACTTTTTTATTTGATATCTTTTTCTATTTTTAGGATCTATGTGAATGTATTTAAACTTTATTAAAGTTTCATTTAACTTAAAACTTTGCTGATTTTTAACATAAAAGCTATCAATCTCTTTTTGAAACACCAAGGTATCTAACTTTTTGTTTACCAAAGCATTTTTGTAATAAGTTACATATAACTCTTCTTTGTATTTACTAACCAACTCATCTAACTCCTTTGTGTTGTCTAAATTGATTTCTGCATTTCTGTATAATAATTTTTGCTTAGCCCACTGCTGAATATATTCTTGTGTAACTTTTAAACTATCTACAATAGTTTTGGTTTTAGGAATATTATTTTTTAAATCATCTTTTGTTAAAACAAAATCGTACACTTTTGCAACAACATTATTATCTGTTGCAGTATCTTGATGACATGACATCATGAATATTACTCCAATAAGTGCTAAGATTTTTTTCATTATTTATAGGTCTTCTCTAATTTTTTAACCTGACGTCTAGAGTATTTTATTTTACTTTGGCTACGTAGTGAATCCATCCATTCTTTTTGAACTTTGTCTTGATAATCACTTTCTACATATCCTTTTACCTCTTCAAACTTTTCTCCTTTTTCTTTATAGTCAGCAATATTATTTTCGTAAAAAGCTTTTACCAACTCTGGTTCTTTAGCTGGAACGTCCCAAATATGAGACTTCATTAACTCAAATATTTCAAGACCATTTTGATAAGATTCTACTATGGTTCTATATTCATCATTTTGATCTTCTAAATGATTGATAACATATTCTTTTAATTGCTCGTTCTTATATTCCTCAAAATAATCTATAGGCTTTTGAACTCTTTTGTTTTTTACATAATTAGCAAAATCTTTTTGCAAGTAAGTCTGTTTATTAATAGTAAACAATACTTTTTGCAAACTATCTACAGGTATTTTATAAACTTCATTAGTTTCAAAAACTTTTTTAGCTTCTTGATTTACCACTACCTTGTTTTTTGCTTCCATTTTAGCAAAGGCAACTTCTTTAGGTTTTTTACCTCTAACATCACTCAATACTTTCTTTTTAAGTTCTTCTTTTAACTCCTCAAAAGATGCAATTGGCTCTTTTTTAATAAACTTAATGATATGCCATCCATATGGTGTTTTAAAAGGTTCTGAGTAAGTATTAGGCTCTGTCATAGAAAATGCTACTTCTTCAAACTCAACAGGCAATCTTCCTTTTTCAAAAGCATTTAACACACCTCCTGTATTGCTACTACCTCTATCATCAGAATATTCTTTGGCCAATACCGCAAATTCTTTACCTTCTTGTAGTTTTTGATATACACTATCTATTCTAGATTTTTTTGCATCGTCTAAACCAGCCACCATAATGTGTGCTACTTTTACTTTCCCTTCAGAAACTGCTAAATCATCTACTTTAATTAAATGATATCCAAATTGAGATTTTACAATATTTGACACCTGACCTACTGGTGTATTATAAGCAGCATCTTCAAAAGGATACACCATTCTAAAAGCAGTAAAATATCCTAACTGCCCTTTGTTTTGTAGCGCACTTTTATCGTCAGAAAACTTTACAGCCAACTCTCCAAAATCACTACCATTATTAATTTGTGTTTGAATATCTTTTATTTTTTTATACGCTTCAATAGTATCATTCCCTTTAAAAGCTACTAAAATATGACTTGCTTTAATTCTGTTCTTAGTTCGGTAATAAGCCTCTTCTAACAAATCTTGTAAAGTTTCATCATCTGTTAAAAACGGTGCTGCCAAATCTCTTTTGTATTTATTTAGCTCCTTTTTTATAGATTTTAAAGTATCTAAACCTTCTTTTTCAGCTTGTTTTAACTTTAATTTATAGTCTACCATTAATTGCAAATCCTCCTTAAAGTCTTTGTCTAAAATTGCAGCATCTTTTTGTTTAAATAATTTTTTGAATTCTGAAACATACGTTGGTTCTCCATCAATTTTAAATAAAACCTTATCTTTTTTTTGGGCTGATGAATTAAAACACACCAAAAGAATTAAAACTCCTAAAAAATATTTTTTCATATAGTTACGCTATAAAATTATAATGATATTAAACCTTCTATTTTTTCTACTGCATGATAATTAGCAATTACCGCATCGGCATTTTTAACTTTTATCATTACTGAAACACTTACAAACTTACCTGTTTTAGAAGCTCTTGTACTAATTACAGCTCCTGTATTGTTAAAAACAGCTTCTACTTCTTTTACTTGATTTTTTGTTGTTGGAACGATAAATTTATATAAATAATCTGATGGAAATTTAGTGTTATTTTCTAATTTCTCTTTTAAATCTTTATAAAACGCTTCTTTTTTATTCATATTGCAGTTATCCTTAGTAATCAGGCTACAAAACTATAATTATTTCTTATTTTTACTCCTTCGTAATACGTTTATTTTAAATATATGCCACAAAAAATAGTACTAACAGGTGCTCCAGGTACCGGTAAGACTACTGTATTAAACTTACTTCGTAGCAAAGGTCACTTTTGTATGGAAGAAGTATCAAGAGAAATTATTCAAGAAGCAGAAAGGATGGGTTCTAAAAAACTATTCTTATCTCAACCTATTTTGTTTAGTAAAATTATTTTAGGAAAAAGAATTATTCAATATCAACAAGCCACAAACAGCAACAAAACTCATTGTTTTTTTGATAGAGGAATGCCTGATATTACAGCCTACCTAAATAGCATTCACACTCCTGTTGAAGAAACTTTTAAGCAGTCTAACAAAAAATACATTTATGACACTGTATTTATTTTCCCTCCTTGGGAACAAATTTATACCAATGATGCTGAAAGATTTGAGACTTATGAAGAATCATTAGCCATTCACAAAGAAATTGTAGAGGAATACAAAAAAACACATCAGAATATTATTGTAGTCCCTAAAGGAACTCCAAAAGAAAGACTTAAATTTATCTTAAAAAAATGCCATGCGTAATATTTCTCCTGAGCTACTAAAAGAAACCCTCCAAAAATATTGGAATCACTCTTCTTTTAGACCTTTACAGGAAAATATTATAAACGACATTTTAAACAAACAAGATACTTTTGCCATTTTACCTACAGGAGGAGGAAAATCTATCTGTTATCAAATTCCTGCTTTACTTTTAGAAGGAACTTGTGTGATTATTTCTCCCTTAATCTCTTTAATTAACGACCAAGTATTGTCATTAAAAGAAAAAGGTATAGAGGCCATGACCATTCCTAGCAAATCTAAGTCTGATGATATTATTCGTTTGTTTGACAATATTAGAATTAAACAATTAAAGCTACTATATTTATCTCCTGAGAGATTACAACAACCTCTTATTCAGGAAAAGTTAAAACAACTAAATATTTCTTTTTTTGCTGTTGATGAAGCCCATTGTATATCACAATGGGGACATGATTTTAGACCCTCTTATTTAAAAGTTTCTTTGTTAAGAACGCTTTTACCTAACATTCCTTTTTTAGCCGTTACTGCTACTGCTACTCAAAAAACCCAAGAACAAATTATTAATTTGTTACAGTTAAAAAATGTTAAAAAACACATAGGTTCCTTTTACAGAAGCAATTTGGCTTATCAAGTTTATGAAACACCACAAAAATTTGATTTGCTTTGTAAAATTTTAAATAAAAGAAAAATAGCCACTATTATTTATTTACAAAATAGATTGGCTGTTATGGAACTTGCTAGTAGATTAAATCAGCAAGGTTACAAAAGCACTTTTTATCATGCAGGTTTAAGCTCAAAAGAAAAAGAACAAAACTATCATTATTGGAATAATGAAACACACAATATTATGGTAGCCACCAGTGCTTTTGGAATGGGTATTGACAAAAGCAACGTTAAATTGGTTATTCATTTAGAAATTCCACCTAATATAGAAAGTTATACACAAGAAGCTGGTAGAGCTGGTAGAGATGAAAACAAAGCTTTTTCTTGTGTTATTTTATCAAACAATGATTTTAAAAAATTTAATAATTTAGCCATTCAAAACGAGTTGAGTTTTGAAGATATTTATACAGTTTACCAAAAACTAAATCAACATTTTCAAATTGCTTACGGAGAACTTATTGAGCAAAATTTTGATTTTGACATTGATGCTTTTTGTCTTAAATACAACTTAAACACCACAAAAACTAGCAAAGCATTAAGAAGATTAGATAATTATGGAATTGTAAATTATCAAGAAGTTTATGAGAGTAACACCTACATAAAAATAACCTGTAGCAGCCAACAATTACTGCAATTTTGCGATACTCATTATAGTTACCAAATACTAATAGAAACTATTTTACGAAATTACACAGGCTTGTTTGATTTACCAAAAAAATTAAATCTGCCTAGATTATCACAAAAAACAGAAATATCAATTTCTGAAATTCACAAAAAACTATCTTACCTTAAAAGCATTCAGTTAATTAGTTATCAAAAAAAACAAAACAATCACACTTTACAGTTTTTAGTGCCTAGAGAAGACAAACAAACCATTAATGTGGTTAAAAAAGACTTGATAACCCTTAATGAAATTGAACTAGAAAAAAGCAAAAACACGTTGACATATTTTAAAAACGAAACCATTTGCCGAAGTCAACTTATATTAAATTACTTTAATGAAGAAAGTAATAAAAACTGTGGTATTTGCGATATTTGCCTAGAAAACTCAAAAAACAACAGTATAGATTATTTGTACAAAAACACAATTGACCTTTTAAAAACAAAACCACAAACTTTTAATGAATTAATGATTGCTTTAAAAGTAAATTCTATTCACTTAAAAGATATTTTAAAATATTTGATGAACGAAAATTACATCAAACAGAATCAACAATACTATCAATTAATATGAGTAAATTAAGAATTGTATTTATGGGAACACCAGATTTTGCGGTGACCATTTTAGATAAAGTTTTACAACAAAATTACCATGTAGTAGGGGTTATTACAGCCCCAGACAAACAAGCAGGTAGAGGTAGAAAAATATCACAATCTGCTGTTAAAAAATATGCTGTAGAAAAAGGCCTAACTGTTTTACAACCCACCAACTTAAAAGCTCCAGAATTTCAAGCAGAATTAGAAGCCTTAAAACCTAACCTGCAAATTGTTGTTGCTTTTAGAATGTTACCGAAATCTGTATGGAGTTTGCCAGAATATGGAACTTTTAACCTACACGCTTCTTTGTTACCCGACTATAGAGGAGCTGCCCCTATCAATTGGGCTATTATAAATGGAGAAACAGAAACTGGAACCTCTACTTTCTTTTTAGATGATAAAATTGATACAGGCGAAATTATTTTACAAAATAAAACCAAGATTGCTCCAAACGAAACTGTAGGAGAACTACATGATAAATTAATGCACTTAGGAAGTGATTTGGTTATAGAAACGTTAGAATTAATAGAAAACGGAAACGTTAAAACTCAAAAACAAGCAGCTCACAGTAATAAATTAGCTTATAAAATCCATACCGATACCTGTAGAATCAATTGGAATCAAAACAGTGACAAAATTTACAATCACATTAGAGGATTAAATCCATATCCTGCTGCATGGACAACTTTAATTAATAATAACGAAGAAATCAGTGTTAAAATTTATGGGTGTGAAATAATTCATGAACCTCATCAACTAACTCCAGGTAGTATTGTTACCAATAAAAAAACCATTAAAGTTGCTACATTAAATGGTTTTATTAAAATTAACCAATTAAAGCTGGCTGGTAAAAAACTTATGGATGCCGTAAGTCTATTAAATGGTTACGCATTTACAGACAAAGCAGAAATGCAGTAAACACTAACAGAGTACATAAAGCAACAATTTCAACTCGTCTTTATCAACAAAAACAAAAAGTTATTAACAATTCAATGTTTTTAAGGGCTCAGGACTTGCACAAGCTATTATTCCTTATATATTTGTTTAAGTATAAACTTATTTAATTTAAAATAAAATTTCAGTTATGAACAAATCAGATTTAATCGATGCAATTGCAACAGATGCAGGAATTTCTAAAACAGCAGCTAAAGCAGCTTTAGAGTCAGTAACAAATAATGTAACTTCCACTTTAAAAGATGGAGGAAAGGTATCATTAATTGGATGGGGAACTTGGTCTGTTTCTAAAAGACCTGCTAGAGATGGTAGAAACCCTCAAACTGGTGCTACAATTAAAATTGCAGAGAAGAATGTTGTTAAGTTTAAGCCAGGTGCTGGTTTATCAGATGCTGTAAACTAATAACAAGCTATAGTATTCTAAAAACTCCTTTTTACAAAGGAGTTTTTTTTATGCTTTTTTTTTCTTAAGTTTATTAAAAGCTATTGCTATGCATTTTTTAAAACCCTCAAAAGGAAGATTGCTAATTGCTGAGCCATCTATATTAGGTGACTTATCATTTAATCGTTCCATTATTTTGCTTACAGAGCATACCACCGCCAGCTCCATAGGGTTTATTATGAATAAACCTTTAGGCTATAGTTTAAACGATTTAATTCCTGAAATTAAATGTGATTTTAAAGTCTATCAAGGAGGTCCTGTAGAACAAGACAACTTATATTTTATTCATAAAATACCTAACCTACTTACCAATAGTGTAAAAGTTACAGATGGTATTTATTGGGGAGGTGATTTTAATGAATTATCTCGCTTATTAAATGAAGGCCTAGTAAACAACGAAGACATACGGTTTTTCCTTGGTTATTCTGGTTGGGGACAAGGGCAACTAGACTATGAATGGGAAAGAGATTCTTGGCTGGTTAGAGAAAATGATTATCAAAATATATTTAGCACCCACAATAGAAATCTGTGGAAAGAAAATTTAATGGAATTGGGTGGTAAATATCAAATTTGGGCAAATGCTCCTTTTGACCCTAACTTAAACTAGACACTAACGCATCTATTTCTTTCACTACTTTTGACTCAAAAGTCTTTTTTCTATATTTAGTAATAGGCTGGATTCCTACGATTACATTGGTTAAAAAAACCTCATCTGCTTTTTGAATAGCAAAAGGTGAAATGGAAGCTTCTTCAAGAATAAAATCTTCATTTTTTTCTAAAACATCGATAATGTTTTTTCTCATCACTCCTTTTATACAACCATCAGACAAAGGAGGTGTGGTAACTACATTGCCTTTTACCAAGAAAATATTTCCATTGGTAAACTCTACCACATTCTTATTACTATTTAATAACACACAATTGTCAAACCCGTTTTCTTGAGCATAGATACCTGCCAAAACATTAGTCAACTTGTTATTTGTTTTCACTGTAGATAACAAATTTGGATTGATCATAAAATCTTTATACAAATCGACTACATAATCACTTTTTACAATTACATCTATTTTTTTAACTTCAATAATATAAGATATATTGTGATTTTCTGGAGCATACAATCCATCAGCATCCCTATAAACAGTAAACTTAACTCGGTTTTCGGTTCCGGAATTTGCATTGATGGTTTTTAAAATTTCTGCTTCAAAAAACTCTAACGTAAACTCCATAGGAATTTGCATACGTAACATTCTCATAGAAGCCATTAATCTAAAATAGTGATCTTCACAAAAAACAACAGTCTCATCCTTTATCTTAATGGTTTCAAACAAAGCATCTCCATATTTAAATGCTCTGTTATTAAAATTGATTTGAGAATCGTTTTCTGAAACAATATTTCCGTTAAAATTAATCATGCTACGCTTAAATTTTTGGCAAATTTACATAAAAAAAGCCTTGATATTCATCAAAGCTTTAAGACAATTGGGCTTTTTAAACTAAGCACCAATAATGTGTTTTAGTTCAGCAATTTGGTTTTCCCACAACATTTTTGCTTCGTCTATTTCATCCTCTTCGGCAAAATCTGTAATAATTAACGACACATCTTTTGTTAATGCATCTACCTGAATTTTAAATTCAAAATAAGCATTATCATCTTCATCTTCTACCCAATGAAACTTTGCTCTGTCATCTGTTTTAGAAGCTAACAACTTTGCTTGTTCTTCTGCTCCATCCCAAATAAAAGTAAATAACTCTCCTCTAGAGTTTACATTATCTGCAAACCATTCTCCTAAACCTGAAGGAGTTGCAAAATACTGATACAACATTGATGGTGATGCGTGTATAGGGAACTCTAATTGATACTTTTCTTTATCCATGATCGTACTCATTTTTTTGATGGTTGGCAAAGTAATATTTTTTTACTTATTAAAAAAAGAATGTGGTTTTAAAGTTATTTCTTTTTTTCTATATGAATTTCCCTAACAGGCAAAGGTATTTTTCCACTAGGTAAAACAGACGGATGCCTCTCTAATTGACTATATAAAAATGCTTGTTGTAAAATATTTTCTACCATATAATCCTCCATTACATTTTCAGGATGATACTCTAAATCCAAATCAATCTTAAAAAAACTTGCAGAAAATCTATACCAAAAAGCTCTAAAGTTACCTCGTTTATCTTTAATATGTTCATTTACTGTTTCACCAGTCAACCTGTGAATTAACTTAATTAAAATTCTCCCCTCAGTTCTGGTTAATTTTTTTACATCTTCAGCAAATTGTTCTTCAAAAATTTCTTGTTTGTCCTTTATATATCTTTTTCTTTTTCTAGAAGACTCTATTTCTTCTATACCTGCATTTAAACTATCTAATTTTTCCTTTGCTAACACTGCATAAGGATAAGCCTTATATGTTTTTTTTCTAAGCCAAGCATAATAACGTCTATCGTAATTATTTGTAAACTTAGGCTTTGGAAACAATACAATAGTATCTAAACGAATTTCCTGATCTGGATCCGTTATAAGTGTTCCTCCTCTATATTGTTCTCCTAAATACTCCCACTCTTTATCTTGAGCTAGAGAACTTAAAGAAATCAACATAAAAACCAAACAAAGTGATATTTGTATTTTTAATTTCATCAACACCAAAAATACATAATTAACCTGCTTAAAAACAAGAATCAACATACATAATATCTAAAATCAAAATAGTACTTTTGATTACTTAAAAATAGATATATGATGAGTGAACAGACCATTTTAACAGAAAAGTCATTAAACTTTTTAGAAGAATATTTAAACAATGCCGCCCCTACCGGATACGAAAGTAACGGGCAAAAAATCTGGATGGATTATTTAAAACCTTATGTGGATGAATTTATTACAGATGCATATGGTTCTGCTGTTGGAGTTATAAACCCTAAGGCTGAATACAAAGTTGTGATTGAAGGACATGCTGATGAAATTTCTTGGTATGTAAACTACATTACTGATAACGGATTAATTCACGTAATTAGAAATGGTGGTAGCGATCACATTATTGCTCCATCAAAAAAAGTAAATATCCATACAAAAAAAGGAATTGTAAAAGGTGTTTTTGGATGGCCAGCTATTCATACTAGATTAAAAGGAAAAGAAGAAGATACTCCAAAAATTGAAAACATTACTATTGATGTTGGTTGCGAAACCAAAGAAGAAGTTTTAGCTTTAGGTGTACATGTGGGGTGTGTTATTACTTACCCTGATACTTTTGAGATTTTAAACGGAAATAAATTTGTTTGTAGAGCTTTAGACAACCGTATGGGAGGTTTTATGATTGCTGAAGTAGCTCGTTTAATAAAAGAAAACAATATTGATTTGCCTTTTGGTTTATATGTTACCAACTCTGTGCAAGAAGAAATAGGTTTACGTGGTGCAGAAATGATTACCCAAACCATTAAACCTAACGTTGCTATTGTCACTGATGTTTGTCATGACACCACCACTCCAATGATTGATAAAAAATCTGAAGGAGATAGCAAAATTGGTGCTGGACCTGTAATCTCTTACGCTCCTGCCATTCAACACAACGTGCGTGAGTTAATTATTGAAACGGCTGAGAAAAATGAAATTCCTTTTCAACGTCATGCTTCATCAAGAGCTACTGGAACAGACACAGATGCCTTTGCATACAGTAACGGTGGGGTTCCTTCTGCCCTAATCTCTTTACCTTTAAGGTATATGCACACCACTGTAGAAATGGTTCATAGAAGTGATGTAGAAAACGTTATTAAATTAATTTATGAAAGCGTTAAGCAAATTAAAGAAGGAGATAATTTTACTTATTTTACTGAAAAAAGTTACAGTATTTAATAGATCATACTTAGTAAATACAACGGGTTTGGACACTTTTCCAAACCCGTTGTTTTTTTATACAAAAAACAGAATTTTGTAAACTATTAAAAAGCAGTCAAAAACACGTCACGAAATCGTTGTAGTAAAATAAAAAAGTATGATATTTATGGCATCTAATAAAACCAAACTATATGTCATATAAACACAAAACCTTAGGAGAATTTATTAACGAGAACCAGCACGCTTTTAAGTACACTACCGGTGAGCTTTCTAGCTTAATTAATTCCATACGATTGGCTGCTAAAGTAGTAAATCACGAAGTTAACAAAGCTGGATTAGTAGATATTACCGGAGCTGCAGGTGATGTAAATATTCAAGGAGAAGCACAACAAAAATTAGATGTTTACGCTAATGATAAGTTTATCCAAACCATGATAAACAGAAATATTGTTTGTGGAATTACAAGTGAAGAAGAAGATGACTTTATTGTGGTAAATAGTAAGGATGGAAATCATCAAAACAAATATGTAGTACTAATAGACCCTTTGGATGGATCGTCTAATATTGATGTTAATGTTTCTGTAGGGACTATTTTTTCAATATACAGAAGAATTACACCTATTGGAACACCTGTTACCAAAGAAGATTTTTTACAAGAAGGTAAACACCAAGTAGCTGCTGGGTATATTATCTATGGAACGTCTACCATGTTAGTATACTCTACTGGTCACGGTGTAAATGGATTTACACTAAACCCAGCTATTGGTACTTTTTATTTATCGCATCCAGATATGGAGTTTCCTGAAGACGGAAAAATTTATTCTGTGAACGAAGGAAACTATTTAGAATTTCCTGAAGGGATAAAAAAATACATTAAATATTGTCAACAAATAGAGGATGACAGACCATATACAAGTAGATACATAGGATCTTTAGCCTCAGACTTTCATAGAAACATCATAAAAGGTGGAATTTATATGTACCCTAAAAGCACTAAAAATCCTGAAGGAAAATTAAGATTGTTATACGAATGTAATCCTATGGCATTCCTAGCAGAACAAGCCAACGGAAAAGCTAGCGATGGATATAAAAGAATTTTAGACATTAAGCCAACCGAATTACATCAAAGAGTTCCATTTATTTGTGGAAGTAGAAACATGGTAGAAAAAGCTGAAGAATTTATGGAGCAATATTCTTAAGTAAAAGCACAAAAAGCCTAAAAACAAAAAAATGTTTTTAGGCTTTTTACTTTAAACTAACTAATCTATGCCATTTATTTTATTAAATACCTAATGCCTGACCTCCACCTATTTGAATGGTTTCAGCTGTAATAAAAGCAGCATCTTCACTAGCCAAAAAAGACACCACCGAAGCAACTTCTTCTGGCTGACCTAACCTACCTAACATTATGCTATTTTTCCATGTAGCAAACACCTCTGGCTTGGTTGATTTAATTTGTGCATGAAAAGGAGTATCAATAGTACCAGGAGACACCGCATTTACTCTAATTCCATATTCTGCTAAATCTTTTGCTAATGCTCTTGTAATAGCATGTACTCCTGCCTTAGAAGTTCCATAAATACCTGCACCTGGTCCACCTGCATTCCAACCTGCATTAGAAGTATAATTAATAATTGATGCATTTGTTCCTTTTTTCAGAAATGGAATAGCTGCTCTTGAAGCAAAAAATGTAGAGTCAAGATTTAAAGCCATTACAAATCTATAAAACTCAGTAGTCATTTCTTCAAACCTAGATCTTCCTCCTAAACCACCTGCATTGTTTACCAATACATCTATCTTACCATATTTTTCACCTATTTTGGTAATATTTTCTGTTACTGCCTTATCATCTGTAACATCAAAACCAAAATACTCAGCTGTAATTCCTGCTGCAGTCAGTTCTTCTACTTTTTTAGCTCCAGCTTCATCTTCAATACCATTCAATACAACTGTATATCCATCTTTACCTAATCTTTTAGCTACTTCAAATCCAATTCCTCCTGTTGCACCAGTTATTACTGCTATTTTTTCTTGTGTACTCATCTTATTCTAATTTATGTGTTTATGTTAATTTTACGGGTTCAATTTTTTTAATCAATATAAATATTGATGCAATAGCCATTGGTGCTAATATTGCAATAACAATAAATGCAGGTGTGTATGATACTGAAGCAATTAATGGGATTAATGTATTCATAATAATTACTGATACCGCTGCAACGGTTCCTGCTAAACCTGCCAAGGTTCCTACAGATTTACCACTAAACAAATCACTTGAAATAGTTTGAATGTTCCCTATTGCAAATTGAAATCCAAATAATACTACTGCAACGATGTAAATAAATGTCATTGGATTGTTTTCATTTACTAAAAAGATAATTCCTAACAATCCTAGAAAGATTAAAACACCACCGATTGTAATAGTTGTTTTACGTGCAACATCAACAGATTTAGTTTCCATTAATTTACCACTATACCAACCACCAATAATACTACCAGCCATACCACCTAAGTAAGAGATCCAAATGGTTGCTCCAATTTCTTCAATACTAAATCCAAATTTTGAATTTAAGTACAATGGCATCCAACCTACAAACAACCACCATATAGGCTCTATAAATAGCCTTGCTGCCAAAACTCCCCAAGACTCTTTGTGACTTAAAATTTGTACTACAGACAAACCTTTTTCTTTTTTTCCTGGTTCTTCTACGGTTACAATTCTATCTTTTAATATCAATGCTCTTTCTTCATCAGTAATCCAAGGATGTACTTCTGGGTTGGATTTGTTAACAAACAACCAAGGAATTACCCACAACAAACCAATAGCACCAATAATAATAAAAGTTGTTCTCCATCCAAAGTGGCTATATAAATATGCAATTAACACAGGTGCAATTACACTTCCTAAAGATGCCCCTGCATTAAAAATTCCTTGTGCAATTGCTCGTTGTTTTACAGGAAACCACTCTCCATTACTCTTTACAGCTCCTGGCCAGTTACCTGCTTCTCCAAAACCTAAAAAGGCTCTAAAAACAGTTAAACTTGCCAATCCGCCAGCAAATGCGTGTAATACAGATGACAACGACCAAACTACTATGGATACAACAAAACCAAGTCTTGTTCCTATTTCATCATATAACTTTCCTGATAAAAATTTACCAAGGGCATATGTTATCATAAAAACATTTAGCATTACTGCATAATCAGACTCATCAAGTCCTAAATCTTTCCCCATTTCTGGCCACATAACTCCAAACGCAGTTCTATCAATATAATTGATAACTGTTGCTAAACATATTAGCATTATTACCCACCATCTTAATCCTTTTACCTTCATAACTATATAATTTACAGCTTATTAATATTATTCTATTATTTTAAAATAAGACAAAAAAATCCCTCAACAAGAATTGAGATCATCTCTTTCTTATTGGAATATTATAAGTAAATCTAAAGTTGAAATACTGATGATTTCAGTAAATGGTTCTAAGAGTATTACTTTAAATATTTTTCCCTTCTTTTTAACCTCAAGTAAAATTGTGCACTTTTACTTGATTCTTTTTTATTTTATGTTGTAACAGTATTGATATAAAACTCCAAAATGAATTTTCATTTTTTCTTTTGCCATATCAATATCTTGTGCTTTAATTGCATCAAAAATATCTTGATGTTCTTTTATTCCTTTTTGTGACAAATCCTTATCACATACATGGTATTTCTCAAAATTTGTAATAATATTAGGAGTAATCATTAACATTAACTGGTTCATTGTACTATTACCACTTGCTTGCGCAATAGCTAAATGAAAAAGTAAATCTTCTTGAACTGCATTTTCCCCGTTGATCACTTTTTCTTTAAATGCTTCTAACGCTTTTTCTATTAATTGCAATTGTTCTTCTGTTCTTCGTTGAGCGGCCAAACGAACTGTTTTAAGCTCAAACATAATTCTTGTTTCTACCAATGATCTAAAGTCTGGCTCTTCTAACCTTAAAATATCATCTATCATTCCACTCATGGCAGTTTGTCCAATGTCTGCAACAAATGTCCCACTTTGAGGTTTGGATTTTAACAATCCGTAAAATTCTAATAATTGAATTGCCTCTCTAACATTACTCCTACTTACTTCAAATTTTTCAGATAACATTCTTTCTGAGGGCAGTTTATCTCCTGGCTCAAGGTTTTTAAAAATTATTAAATCCCTTAATTTAGATATAATTTCATTTTGAC
The DNA here is from genome assembly GCF_054111205.1 of Wenyingzhuangia sp. IMCC45467. The sequence goes on along the minus strand of NZ_CM134196.1, from coordinate 3,000,906 downwards.
TTGTTTGTTCTCCTTTTGACAATAGCTCTAACTTCATAGAAACATGGTTTTAACTAAATTGGTTAATCAGATTGGTTAACCAATTATCAGATTGTAAATATATAAAATTTATTATAAAAATAGTGTTTTAATGTATAACATCTAACTCATAATACTCAACTTTTGCACTAGCCCAACTATCTTTAGTTCCTAAATAATTCCCTGCTTTAAAGTAATTTTCAAAAACATTCCATTTTTCCATATGGATATTATTATAAACTTTTGATTTTTCATTCATTATAACTTCTAACCTACTTTCTGAAACTTTTACTTGTAAAGTAAATTTGGCAAATCCAACATACTCTGAAAAAGTATATCCAGCATCATCTACCCAGGCATCAGTTTTTAATATTTCAGTATCAGAAGCATTCAAATCTTTTAACACCTTGGTTTTTACTCTAACATATCCTTTTTCCCAATATATTTTTAAAACAGGAGGAGCATTGTTGTCTTTTTGACCAATTAAATCTCTTTGTTCATTGGTTAATCTACCATGAATTTGCATAACAATGGTTCTATGATAATCTCCAACACTATCTTTGGTTATATCAGCCATAGCTAAAACTCCCCTCATAGTTCCACCTTGCTTAAAAGTCCAATTGGTACTATTACTTCCGGCAACCATTTGCTCTCTTAACTCTGTTCTAGAATAGGTAGTGTTTGTTGTTGTACTCCCTGGATAGGTGTAAAACACCAAAGCTCCTTTTATAGAATCATTATACATAAATGGTTTTAACGTTTCATTAGTTGCATAATCTAAAATTTTTGGAGGAGTAACTTCTGTTGGACTTCCTATTGGTAAAGTTACTTTCCAGTGATTAAGATTTATATTTGGCAACTTATATAAATCTGTTGGAGAATGCTCGTCCTCATCATTTTTATCAATCTCAATGTCTGATGTAGCATCTCCATTTGTAAAGCTGCAACTTATAGTTACAACTGACATTAAAAACACCAACCATATATATAGAAAACTATATTTCATTTTGCTTATTTATTATTAGTGACCTACTTTTAATTTATAATATTTAACTTTTGCATAAGCCCCTTTATCTCTAGACTGGAAATAGTTTCCAGCTTTAAAATAGTTCTCAAAAAGACCCCATTTTTCCATGTGGATACCATCATATACTTTATGATCAAAACCATTTAAAACGATAACCATTTTACCTTCAGACACCTTTACTTCTAAAGTGAATTTTTTGTGACCAACTTCTTGTTCAAAAGTATATCCCTCATCATCTCCCCAAGCATCTTCATGCAATAACTCTTCATCAGTAGCATCAAGGTTTTTAAGAACTTTTGTTTTCACTCGTATTTTTCCATTTTGCCAATATATTTTTAAAATAGGAGGAGCATTGTTATCTTTTTGACCTATTAAATCTCGTTGTTCGTTGGTTAAACGTCCGTGAATTTGCATGATAATCACTTTATGATATTTTCCTTCATCATCTTTTGATACCTCATCAACCTCCAGCACTCCTTTCATTTTTCCACCTTGTTTAAAAGTCCAGTTGGTATTATTGTCTCCAGGCACCATTTGTTCTCTTAACTCAGACCTTGTATACTTGGTGTTTGCAGTAGTAGCTTTGCTAGGAAAAGCATAAAAAACCAAGGCTCCTCTAATAGAATCGTTATACATGTAAGGAATTAACCTTTTATCGGTTGCATACTTTAAAATTTCTGGAGGCTCAATATTCATAGCGCTTCCTTTATGATTTAATTCTGGAGTAGTAACACTCCAATGACTCAAATCTATTTTTGGCAACTTGTATTTTTTTCGCTTCTTTTTTTTCTCTACTGATTTCTCAGTTTCTGTACTGCTACTTGTCTTTTCTTGACAAGTAGCATTTACAGAAACAAAAGCAATTAATACAACTATAATAAATTCTTTTAAGTAGTTCATAACATCACTAGTTATTATTTTTATTATGGTTTTGCCATAATAGACACATCATCAATTCTAGCTTCGGCTATGTTATTACTATCTACCCAAATGGCAACTTTATTAGCTGCTCCAGGATTAAACTCTAAAGTCATTTCTACATAATCACTAGCACTTGATTGATCTGTACCAACAACAGAGGCGATAATTGCTGCTTCAGCATCGGCTGCATCTGTAATTGTATTTCCTAAAACAGCCAGTCTTAATTCACCTCCACTAGGAGATGTCTTCATGGTATAATACAGACTTAAAATATAATCCGCATTTGGAGTAACATCTATCTCCTGATAAGCTACACGAGGATCACCAGCATCAAACTTAGCTCCTTGAGACCCGCTACGAACAGGACTACTTGTAATTCCAAAAATCTTACCTCCAGAAATTCTCCAAGAATCACGTCCATCACCAGTTCCTCCGGCTAAATCACCATCTTCAAATCCAGCTTCCAAAATAGTTGGAACAAAAACTGTTGGTCCTGTAGGCATTACTATATCTATAGTAGTACTGTATGTACTTTCTACCCCTAACTTATCCGAAGCTGTTAAACTAACAGTATATTCTCCTTCTGCCGAATATGTATGCGAAGGGTTTTCTTCTGTTGATGTATTATCTGTTCCCGAGGTAGGATCTCCAAAATCCCAAACATAATCAGTAGCACTACTAGAGGTATTTGTAAATAAATACGTTAAATAATCTCCACTTTGCTCCTCTGCAGAAAAACCACTTGTAGGAGGAGTTTCATCTGCTTTAGACCCAGCCTCTGGCAAATCTTCTGTACAAGCTATAAAAGTTGTTGATAGTATAAATACTGTCAATACTTTGGTTATGTATTTTTTATTTTTAAATAAATTCTTCATCTTTTTAAGTTTTAGTTATTAGTAACCAGTGTTTTGAGTAAGCAATCCATCACTTAAACCAATTTCTCTGTTTGGAAATGGTAACAACAAATCATTACCTGTAAAACTATATCCATTTGCGGTTGAAAATGCAGATAATACATTTTGTGCTTCTCCAAAACGAACTAGATCGTAAAACCTTTGGTTTTCAAAAGCCAATTCAACTCTACGTTCATTCAATAAATCTTCTTTTGTAATAATTGCCGGGGTTGTTAAATTAGCCCTATCTCTAATTAATTTAAAAGAGGCAATTGCATTAGAACTTGTTGTTGAATCTCCACCTGCCAAAATTGCTTCTACATGCATTAAAACAACATCTGCATAACGTAGAACAATCCAATCATTACCCGCCAATGTAGGGTCTGTAGAAGTAGGATCAATTCCTAAACTCGCATCTCCATTTGGCAAATATTTTACTACTTGATATTGTGTGGTTTGACCAGCATCTTGTCTAAAAGCATACTTTGATCTTTCTACACCTCCATAAGTTGCAAATGCATTTCTTACATCGGCAGTTACATAGTTAACACCACTGGTTCTACCTACTGAGTTCAACCATTCTGCTGAAAAATTTTGACTTTCATTTACGTTGTTTCCAATATATCCTATGGCAAAAATTACCTCATCATTTCCTTCTGTATAAAAAATATCTTTATAATCTGCTTCTAACTTAAATCCTCTTGTTGGGTTCATAATAGATTCGCACAATGTTTGAGCTCCGCTATAGTTCCCTGTTGTTAAGTAAACTTTTGCTAACAATGCTTCAGCAGCAGCTTTAGATGCTCTGTTTTTAGAACCACCATCTGTTAAAGCGGTGGTAGCAGTTGTTAAATCACTAACAATTAAAGCATATATATCTGTTGTTGGTTTTCTAGTAAATGCTACCTCTGTTTCTAAAGGATCTATTACACGATCTACCAATGGTAAGTCTCCAAACAAACGAACCAAATTAAAGTAAGCATAGGCTCTTAAAAATTTTGCTTCACCTTCTATCTGATCTCTTTTAGAACCTGCTGCATCTAAACTACCAATAACTACATTTGCTCTATAAATTACGTTATACATACTTCTGTAATAGTCTGCTACAATACCATTGGTAGCTTGAACTGTATAAGTCTCAAACTGAGCAGCCTCACCTTCTCCACTTTTTGTTCTAGTATTATCACTTCTCATTTCTGTTAAGTAAAATTCAACTTGTGTTGAATGATTACTATCAGAATCTGTATCATTTACCCCTTGTATACCGTCATAAATGTTTACAATTCCAGCCTCTAACTCTTCTTCATTTGTATAAAAACCATCGGCAGCTATACTTGATGATGGAAGCGGACTTAAAAAGTCTTCACTACATGAAACAGCGAATAGGGCTAAAAAAACTACTGTTATAAATTTTATATTTTTCATAATGTTTGTCTTTTAAATTTTATTAAAATTCTATATTTAATCCTACTGACACAGTACTAAATATAGGAGAACCTGCTCTTTGGTATCCATATGTAGTAGCGCTTGTATTGTCTATAGACTCAGGATTAAAACCTGTATAATCACTAGCTGTTAAATACAATAAGTTTTGACCTGTTGCATATACTCTAGCCTTAGACAAACCTAATTTAGAAGCAAAATTCTTTGAAAAATTATACCCAAGATTTACGTTTCTTAATGCAATGTATGATGCATCTTGAACTATAGAGTTTGTGAATATTTTCTCTTTGATAAACTCTTGATTAGGTGTTGTAGCTGGATTAAAATCTTGTGCACTGTTAAAGTGATTAAAGATATATTGATCTCCCATATTTCTTACTTTTGCTCCATGGCTTCCTTGAAACATAAAACTAAAATCTACTTGACCGAATTTAAATTCGTTAGAAATACTCCATACAAAATCAGGATATGGGTCTCCTAAATTGGTTTTGTCATCATCATCAATAACTCCATCTCCATTTAAATCTTTTACATAAACATCTTGTGCTTCTGCTCCAATTGGGTGATAAGGATTGTTTAAATCTTCTAAAGCAATTTCTTTATCTACTACCCATCCATAAAAAGATGAAATAGGCTGCCCTTGTAAGTTGATCCACTCTGATGCTCTTTTAGAGTCTACATTTTGGATTTGCCCATTAGAGTCTGCAAAATTTACCAAAGTGTTTTTATTATATGAACCAATAAAAGTAGAAGTCCATCTAAAACTACTTGTTGATAAATTTTTAGTTCTTAATTCAAACTCAAAACCTTCATTTTGCACCTCTCCTAAATTCACCAATGCATTGCTAAATCCTGTGGTAGATGATACTGGGTTGTATAATAATAATTGATCACTATTACGCTTGTAATAATCTACAGAACCAGAAATTCTATTGTTAAAGAATCCAAAATCAACCCCTGGGTTAATTTCTATAGAACGCTCCCACTGTAACTCTGAATTGGCAATGTTAATAGGATTAAATGCCGAGGTAACATCTCCATCAACAGCATAAGATGATGGATTTAACAATGCTAACGATGGATAATTATCAATTAAATCATCACCTGTATCAATTAATGGATTCCCTGTAACACCATAACTCAATCTAAGTTTTAAGTTACTTACAACGTTACTATCTTCTAAAAAAGATTCTTTAGCTACATTCCACCCCACAGAAGCTGCTGGAAAGTTTCCGTATTTTTGATTTTTTCCAAATACTGATACACCATCACGACGAAGGCTTAAAGAGAATAAGTATTTATCATCATAGGCATAGTTTACCCTACCAAAATAAGACAATAAACTTCTTTCATAACTATAAGAATTATAATCTGAAATAGCAGTTGCAGCTTTCATTGTTTGTAACAAATCTGAGGTATATCCTGTCCCTTGTGTTGTTTCGTAATCGTAATTCCATGTTTCTACAGAAGTACCTAAGATTGCATTTACATCACTCTTTCCAAAAGACTTATTATAGGTTAAGAAATTTTCATTAGCTAAGTGAATTTGTTTTTCGTTAGTTAAATCTAACTGAGCTGCACTAGCTCCGTTTCTGTTAGACAACACACCTTGCCATCTTCTTCTATCGGTATATTGCATATCTCCACCTACAGTGGTTTTAATACTTAAATCTTTTGTAAAATCGTATTTAGCATAAACATTACCGTACATTTTAAACTTTTTGTCTCTTCTATCTCTTTCCAAAACTTTAGCTGCTGGATTGGTATTAGAAGTATTACTAATGTCTATTAAAGTTCCTGTTCCATCTAAATCATAATTATCAAAATGACGTTGTAATGCATAATCTCCAACTTGTACATCAGGATATACAGTTCTATCTACAAACTGAATTGTATTTTCATCATGATAGATTGGCAACCATGATGGCTGTCTTAAAATATCGTGTGTAGATCCATCAAAACGTCTAGTTTCTGTGTAAGATGGTGATAAATTTACTCCAAAAGAAAAGTTATCATTAACCTCTGTATCTATTTTAGCTTTTAAGTTGTACTTTTTAAAGTCATCTGTTAACATGACCCCTTCATCATGCAAATAATTTAAAGCAGTACTAAACTTAGTTCTTTTACTTCCTCCTCTTGCAGATAAAGAATGACTTGTAATAGTCCCTCCATCAAAAGCAATATCTTGCCAATTGGTATCTACTCCTATTAATTGTTTATAACGAGTTCTGTCTGATAATGTACCTGTTGCTGCTTGTTCAGCCGCAACCGTTTCTGCTACTGTAGAATAGTAAGCATCACTCTGTCTCGCTTCTTTTAAACCCGTGTAAGTACTATAGCTAAATTTTGTTTTTCCTTCTTTTCCGTTTTTAGTAGTAATCATAATTACCCCTTTACTACCTCTAGATCCATAAATAGCTGTAGAAGCTGCATCTTTTAAAATCTCAAAAGACTCTACATCGTTCATATCTAATGCACTTAAATAGTCATTATCTACAACCAAACCATCAACAACAATTAAAGGATTAATTCCCCCAGAAATTGACCCTACTCCACGCACTCTAATGGTTGGAGCAGCACCAGCACCCCCATCGGTAGCCTGAATATTAACCCCAGAAACCTGTCCAACCAAAGCATCATCAACTCTTGCTACTGCAATTTGATCTAAGCTTTCGTTTTTTACTTTTGAAATGGCTCCTGTTAAATGTGATTTCTTTTGAGTACCATATCCTACAATTACAACCTCATCTAATTCTGATGAATCTATTTGCAATACAGTACTAATTTTATTTTGATCTGTAACAGTAACTTCTTGTGTTTTATAACCTAAATATGATAAAACAATTACATCTCCTTTATTAACAGTAATTTGATAATTACCATCAAAATCTGAAATAGTTCCTTTAGAAGTTCCTTTTACTATAATGTTCGCCCCAGGAATGGGTGTGTTGTCTGCACTAGATAAAATAGTACCCGTTAGGTTAACTCCCTCTTGAGCAAACAGTGCTATATTGAAAAACAATAAAGCCAATAATGTTATACTTTTCTTTAGTTTCATTGGTGTTAGTATTAAGTTAATTTAATAGATATGAGTTGTTGTGTAAAAAAACAGCACAAAGCCTAGTTTATATTACCGGATTTGTTTTCAACTCATGTTAACACGCTTTACATAGATAATTTTATTACTTTTGCAATTAGCGTGTTTATTGATAGTTCACATGCTTTAAATATTACTTCCCTTCAGAATGAAGTAATTTTTTGTTCTAAGGATGAGTGTGCACTCATCCTTTTTTTGTCTCTAAGTTTTACCCATCTTATTTTTTTTAGTTGTTTTTATTTAATGTTACTTTAACCTCTTTTTTAATTGGTTTACCAGTTTGGTTTACCAAATATATAGATAAGATTCATCATAAACAAATATTCAACTACATTTTATTAAATAAACCTAAAAAAAACATGATAAAATTACACATCTACCACATTACAACTGATTTGTTTAGCAAAATGACATTTTAAACAATAAAAGGGATGAGTTAATACTCATCCCTTTTATTTATAGAAAACCATGTATGTAAATTACATACTATGAAAACGCAAGCCCTCCATTAATATCTATGTTAGCTCCTGTGATAAAAGAAGTATCATCTGAAGCTAAACAAGCAACGGTATTTGCGATCTCTTCTGCTTGACCTTCTCTTTTTAAAGGAGTTGAAGCAGCAACTTTTTCACGAATTGCATCTACCGTAAAAGTATCATGAAAAGTAGTAGCAATCATACCAGGACATAATGCATTTACACGAATACCCTTAGGACCAACCTCTTTTGCTAAACCTCTTGTAAAGGTCATTACTGCTCCTTTAGAAGTAGCATATGCAATAGATCCTCCACCACCTCCATCTCTACCTGCTAAAGAAGCAAGATTTACGATAGAAGCTCCAGACTTCATATATGGTAAAACAGCCTGTGACACTAAAAATGTTGAATTTAAATTTAACTTGATTACTTTATCAAAGAAATCTTCATCCATCTCTGCCATCGTTTTTCTTGCAACCAATCCACCTGCATTGTTTACTAAAACATCAATAGTATCACCAAAAGCATCAATACTTTTTTTAATCATATCGTCAACATCAGCTTTAATGGTCATATCTCCTTTTACCATAATTGCTTCTCCTCCTAACTCTCTAATTGCAGTTAGTGTTTCTTTTGCATTCTCTTCGTTGTTATAATAATTCACAACAACCTTAGCTCCTTCTTTTGCTAATTTTATAGAAACAGCTCTTCCTATATCTCTTGTACCACCTGTTACTATGGCAATTTTATCTTTTAGTTTCATATCGTTAAGTTTAATTGTTTACAAAAATTTTTATTCCTCTTTATCTCCAAAATAAGACACACCATCACCACTCAAAAAGTCTTCTCTTATAGGACTAAACGTATCAATTAAAATCCCTTCTTCTAAACAAGTAGTTCCATGCCATAAATTTGGTTCAATATAAATTCCATCACCTGCCTCTACTATTTTCTTTACTCCATCAATTTCGAACTCAAATTTACCAGCAACACAGTAAGTAGCTTGGGTATGAAAATGTTGATGTGGAGCTCCTGAAGCACCTTTTTCAAATTTTACTTTTACCATCATAATTTGGTTGTCGTAACCTAAGAATTTTCTTGATACTCCTCCACCAAGTTCTTCCCACTCCATATCTTTTGTAATGATATACTTTTCGCTAAATCGTTTCATCTTTTTAAAATTTATTTGATTATTGAATAATGATAAGAGCCCTTCCAGTTATACTCTTTATCGTTGATTATTAATGTATGTTCTTTTGAATTTTTGTCTCTATTGTTTGAAATAATAATTAAATGCTGTTCTTTATCAACAGTCGTAATTTTTACAGCTGTATAATTTTCATCATCATGAACAACTTTTAGATTTTCTATATGACTTTTAGAATCTACCGAGAATTCTGACACATGACTATAACTTCCATGAGGTTCTATAACACTAGCAAAAACAGTATTTTTTGCATTTCTACGAATCATATACCCAGCATCTCTTCTTAAATTAAATTCAGGATCATTGGCTCCAATTTTGGTAAACAACAACTCATCGTTTTTTTGACTTGCTGTAGAAATGGTGTAAAAAACTTCTTGGTTTAAGAAAGAAAATTGATTGATTTCTTCAGAAGATTTCCCTTTTGCCTCTAACCACAAATGTTGATATCCATTTTTAGTTCCTAATGGTTTTAAGTTATTTTCTGTAATATAGTTAAAGTTGGTATTGACCACTTGTCCCATAAAATAAAATGGAAAATCATATTGGTTCTGAGTATTGGATACAACTTTCATCAAATCAACAACTATAGGTTTATCAGATCCTTTAAGATTCATCATCACCAAAGTTCGGTTTAACTCTGTACCTGGATATGCATTTGTTTCTTTTGCACTAATGATTTGAAAACCTTCTTTAGAAAAATCTTTAAAGTTTAAGTCTGAATGATGTTTACTTCCTATTTCGTATTTTCCACTAAAATGAGAAGTTTCATTCTGTATAACCGTATTATGCGCAATACTTTGCTTTGCCCAAGTTTTGTTTTCTTTTAAGTAATTTCCTCCTCCTTTTTGCTCAATATTTACAAATCTTGCCAATCCGTAATCTTGAATTACTTCATTTCCTTTTTCATAAAAAGAGTAAGAAAGTTTATCATAATGACCATGACTTAGGCCTTGAGCAGCATATTTAAACACCAAAGTAAAATCTTCATTTCCACTTCTTAATACACCAACACCACCTTGTTTTCCATCAGCACCATCAGTTAAATTGATTGATTTTTTTTGAAAAGGTTTTGCTTTACCATCGCGAATAGCCAAAGCCACTTCTAGACCAGAATCATCTAACAACACACTTTGCTGCTTAGTTGCAATACTCAACAACTGTGGATTTAACCCTCCGTAATAGTATGCAATATCAACAGCCGTAACCAATTCTCTTGAATAATAGGACATTCCTTTTTGTCCATCATTTAACGGAAAAAACTTTCCATCAGCATCGGTTAAATTCAACAAAGCAATTACAGATTTTAGTAAAACTCCGTTTTTATGTTCAAATATTTTTAATTCAGGTTTTACATTTTGCAAAGCTTCTGCAAAAACCAAAAAAGGATACATGGCATAACGCTGATAGTAAGGCCCTTCTGTATAATATCCGTCTGGAGAAAAAGGTTCATCTATATTGGCCAAGAAACCTGTTTGTTGACCTTCTTCTCTAATTAAACCACCATCATTATCTTTAGCACCAGCAGGCAATCCATCATCTTTTAAACCATACAAAGCTCTTTCTAGCAACTCAGCATCATCCATTACCAATGCAATCATTCCAACTGCTGCATTCCCCCATGTACTATGATTATGAACTCTGTTAAAAAACTGTGGATTTTCAATTGAAATAAAATCAGCAAAAGGTTTGAACAAGTTTTTTTCTAACTTTTTTCTCTCTTTTTTTGATAGCCAATCATAAATACAGTCATAAGCTTGACTTGTATAAACCAACCAGTTAGAATCATTTAAACACTGCCAAAACAACTTACCTCTTGCATAAGATCTTGTTTGCGGATGTACTGGTAAATCTTTATACATTGCCTCGTATTGAAACAGCATATCACGCACATAAACTGCATATTTTTCATCTTGTAAAATTTGAAACAACACCCCAGCTTTTTGCATCATCAAAAAGTTTCTCTTGTGTTTTTCATGCGTATATCCTCCAGAAAAATCTTTAGGAATTGGAGTATCAATTCCCAACTCAATTTCTGCATCTACTTCTGCTTGAACATTTTTTAAAGTAGCATCAAATAAAGGTACAGTTCCTAATTCTTTTCTAATTTTTTCTACTCCAGATTTGGTTAAAATTAAACTAGGATGTTCTTGTGCTTTTACTTCTACAGCCGTAATCAGCCCAATAAAAGTTAATAAAAGAACGATATGATGTTTTATTTTCATGTTTAATGTTTTTATACTCAAAACAGATTGATGTTAGTACATCAATTTTTGTTTTAGGTTTTGTACAATTTTAAATTCTCCAGAATTTTTAATCTTGTTGTTTTCTGGTTTTTGACCTTTTTCTCCCCAAAGAATAGCGATTAATTTTACAGGATTATTGATGAATGTATTTTCAGAAATTTCTGCCTGTACAATTCCTTGGTTCTTGATTAAAATTTTATCTGCTGATTCTTTACCAGAATGGGAAATAGTATTGTTCTTAAAAATTAAATTCCCTCCAATGGTAGATTCATCATATCCTCCTCGGAAATAATCTAGCACAGTACCTTTTACCTCATCAAAACTGCTGTTTTCTATAAACACAAATTCTGCATTATAATCTCCTTTGGCATCAATTTCTTGATTTAATAAAAATCCATTTTCTAAATTTTTAACACTTGTGTTTTTAACTGAAATTGTATCTGCAAAAGATCCTTTTGAAACATTTAAAGCCGTTTTAAAGTTTGAAATTTCTACATTGTTTAAAAACAAATTATAGGCTTTAGACATGTTTTTGTCTAAGGTTGCAAAAGCGTTTTGTGTTTTATTTCCATTAACACTTATGTTTTGCAAACGTAAATCTCCTTTTGGTTTCATTAAAAAAGCAGTGTTGTTAGCAGTAAAATTCAACAATACTTTTTTATGTTCATCCGCAGAGGTGATGGTTATTTTTTTATCAATATCAATAGTAGTATCTAGGGTATATTCTCCAGACTCCAAAACAATGATATCTCCATTTTCTGCACTTGCTATTGTCGACTTTAAATCTTTTGGATGAATGGTAAACGTTTTTGGCTCTCTTTTTTCTTTTTTAGGATTGAACCAATCTGTACCATAATTAGATTCGTTAACCAAAACCATATTTTCTTTTACAGGAATGGTAATAGCCCCAACAGCATTATTTTTAGCCCTTGATTCACCAAATAAATCAGTGTTTATGTTTTCAAAATCAAATCCATTATATACCTCTGTATTATTTTTTGTTGGCACAAATAAGTTATCACCAAGCTTATTTATAGAAAAATCAACAGTTGTTAATCCTTTAGGCTGTACTTCACTTTTGTTTTCGTTATTGGTGATGTTCTTTTCAAAAAGGATTCCATCAACCTTATCGTAGTTATGAATTGGATTAGTTGCTGTTTGATTATTGTAAATTAAATTATTTGCAAAAACTGTTCTAATAGGTCTTGCAGAACGAATTTCTGATTTTGGTAAAACATCGCTTTTATCTACATTAGAACCTACACTAAAAAACCACGGAGTTGGACATTCTACAAAAGAATTGTAGGCCACCACTACATCTGTAACTTGATTGTATCTGTTTAAAGGTGATTTTGGAATTCCATTCATAACCGCTAATGGAGCTCTAAACTCTGAACCTTTTAGCTTGTAAAAATAATTATTCATGATCCAGTGACCTGTATTTACAACTCTAATCCCTCCGATAAACTCAGAATTATCATTTCCTATAAATACATTCCCCTCAATAGTTGCATAATTTCCATGTCGTAACACAAGGGATCCTTCACTCTCAAAGAAAACATTGTTTTTAAAAATATTGAAGTTTGATTTACTAGAAATAATTTCAACCTCTCCATTACATCTTTCAAAATAATTATTAGAAATGTTTGTGTACGAAGGAGTCATTGAAGTACCACTATCTCCAATTTGCAAAGTTTCTCCATGAGGCCCACCTTTTCTAGGGCGTGGCCCAAAGTGATTATTGATAATTTGATGATGATTATTTATATGTTGATTTCCCTTTAACTGAACTCTTACTGTAGGTCCAAAATTAGATTTACCCGCAATGTAACAATGACTTAACTCGTTATGTTGCCCCCAAAACTCTACCCAATGATCCGTAGCATCTCTATCTAACTGTGTAAATTCTTCTATAACACAATTGGTGACTTTACTATGATTAGCCGGAGTATCATCATCAGTTTTAAAAAGGATTACCACATCTGTTGGTGTATAACCATTTCTAAAGTGTAAATCTTTTATCACTAAATGATTTCCTCCAATTTTTAAATTAGAAATTCCTTCTATAAATACTTTTCCTGGAGTTTCTGCTCTTAAAACAATTGGATTTTCTTTTGTTCCGTTTGCTTTAAAAACAATTTCAACATCTTTCCAAACACCGTTTGCCAAAACAATTTCATCACCAGCCTTTGCCGTTGCTATTTTAGCATGAAGCTCTTTAATAGTAGTTACTTTTTCTACAGAATTTGATTCTTTAGACTGACATGCGAACAACAAAATACTCGCGAATATTAAAATAAATTTGATTTTACTCATAACTAATTAAATTGGTTTACCAGTTTGGTTTACCAAATATATCAATTATAAAACAATCAAACAAAAGAATCTACAATAAATTGAATAATAAATTACATAATTCACAAAAAACACAGTACATAATACACTTACAGTGAATACCTAAAACAAAAAAGCCGAAGATTTCTCTTCGGCTTTTTTTATGTTTAAAATTTATTTTATGCTTTTAACCCTAAAGCTTCTCCCCTTTTTAGCATTAGTTGATAAGCTTCATCATAATCATTTGAAATTTTTCCGTCTAAGATAGCTTCTTTAATAAAGTCTTTAATTTGACCTATTTCTCTGCAAGGCTTTAAATTAAAAGTTTTCATGATAATTTCTCCAGAAATTGGGGGCTCAAAATTACGAACCTTATCACGTTCTTCAACTTCTTTAATTTTATCTCTAACCAATCTAAAGTTATTGTGATAACGTCTAAATTTATTAGGATTTTTTGTGGTGATATCTGCCTCACACAAAGTCATTAAACTCTCAATATCATCTCCTGCATCAAAAACCAATCTCCTAACGGCAGAATCGGTAACATCAGAAGCCAATACAATAGGTCTTGAACTTAATAACACCATTTTTTGAACAAACTTCATCTTATTATTTAATGGTAATTTTAATCGTTTAAACAATTTAAATACCATTTTAGACCCTACAAACTCGTGATTATGAAAAGTCCATCCTACTTTTTTAGAAAAACGTTTGGTAGGAGCTTTTCCTATGTCGTGTAACAGAGCTGCCCAACGCAACCAGACATCTTCTGTGTTTTCAGAAATATTATCAACCACCTCTAAAGTGTGATAAAAATTATCTTTATGCTTTTGCCCCTCTACCTCTTGCACACCTTTTAAGGCTGTTAATTCTGGTAAAATTTGATGTAGCAATCCTGTTTCTTCTAAATGTAAAAATCCAACAGATGGCAATGGAGATTCTAAAATTTTGTTAACCTCAACCATTACTCTTTCTCGAGTAATAATTTTTAATCTTTCGGCATTTTTAGTAATAGCCGACAAAGATTCTTTTTCAATCTCAAAATTTAATTGTGTGGCAAACCTAATGGCACGCATCATTCTTAACGGGTCATCAGAATAAGTAATATCTGGATCTAAAGGTGTACGAATTATTTTAGATTTTAAATCATCAATTCCTCCAAAAGGATCTAACAAATCGCCCAAAGAATTTTGGTTTAAAGAAATTGCCAAAGCGTTGATGGTAAAATCTCTACGGTTTTGATCATCTTGTAAAGTTCCCTCTTCAACTTCTGGATTTCTACTATCTTCTGTATAAGATTCTTTTCTAGCCCCAACAAACTCAATTTCTATGTCTTGATAACGCAACATAGCCGTGCCATAAGTTTTAAAAACTTGTACTTTTGGTTTGTTAGGTAATAAATCTGCTACTTTTAAAGCCAAATCAATTCCGCTCCCAATGGCAACCACATCAATGTCTTTTGCAGTACCTCTTTGTAAAATAAAATCACGTACAAAACCACCAATCACAAAAGCATCTACTTCTAATTGTTTTGCAGCTTTGGTGATGTATTCAAAAACGGGATGTTGAATGGCAGATTTATAGTTCTCTAGAATTTGCATTAAGGACGTATTACGGTTACCTGATTTTGATTTGTGACTTTGATAATTGTCGAAGATTTTTCACAAATTTTATCGTGGTGCAAATCTACTACATAATCTACTGCCTTCAAAATTGCTGGACTTATTTCAGAAAACTGTTTTGGAGTAGGTTCTCCACTAATATTTGCCGAGGTTGACACTATAGGTTTTCCAAAATCAGCAATCATTTTTTTACAAAACTCATCAGAAGCAATTCTAATAGCAATGGTATTGTCTTTTCCAATAGCGTTTTTTGCTATTCCTATAGGATTGTCGTACACTATAGT
This sequence comes from Wenyingzhuangia sp. IMCC45467, assembly GCF_054111205.1. The sequence continues at coordinate 2,985,341 of NZ_CM134196.1, read as the reverse complement.
TGTTGGATTTGTAGTTTTGTCTAATATTTCTAAAGCTTTTTTGGGAACCTCAGCAACATATTGTTTTAACATTTCTAAAGAAGAAACTAAAATCACCAAACTTTTGGTTTCTTCTCTTTGTTTAATGGCATATATCTTTGCTACTGCATGCTCAGAAGTAGCATCGCAACCAATACCCCAAACAGTATCTGTTGGGTAGAGGATGGTTTTGTTTTTTTTGATAAAATGTTTCATGCGTTTTACAAAAATACAGATTTATAAAATGTTCATAAAAAAAGATTTGTTCTTCTTTACTAAAGACTAAACAATGCTAACCCATCAGCATTGAACATTCTTTTAGAATAGATTTCTAAAATATTTCCGACAAACTTATACCTTATCAGGATAATCCTATATTTTTGCTAGAAATGAATATTTTATGTCTAAAAAAATAAATGTTACAAAAACATTTTTGCCAGATCAATCTGAATATCAAAAAATATTAAAAAAGGCATGGGATAGTTCTTGGATTACAAATAGAGGAGAACTTGTTAAAGAGCTAGAAGAATGTATAAAAACTAAATTAAAACTTAGTAATATTATATTAACAACTAACGGTACACTTCCTTTGCAAATAGCCATAAAATCACTTCAATTAAAAGATGAAATTATTACTACTCCTTTTAGCTATATTGCCACAACTTCTAGTATTATATGGGAAGGATGCAAACCTATTTTTGTTGATATTGATGAAAAAACATTTAATATAAACCCTGAACTAATAGAACAAAGTATTTCTAAAAACACAACTGCTATATTGGCAACACATGTCTTTGGAAACCCTTGTGAAGTTGAGAAAATTGAAAAAATTGCAAACAAACACAATTTACGTGTAATTTATGATGCTGCCCATTGTTTTGGAACCTCTTACAAAGGAAAATCAATCTTTGAGTATGGAGATATTAGTACCTGTAGTTTTCACGCAACAAAAATATTTCACACAGGGGAAGGTGGTGCCATTTTTACAAAAAACAAAGAACTTCATAAAAAAATTTATTATCATCATAATTTTGGACACAACGGTCCTACTGAATTTCATGGTCTTGGAATAAATGCTAAAATGAGTGAACTACAAGCAGCATTAGGTTTGGCAGTATTTCCTTATTTTGACAGCATAATTGAACATAGAAAAAGGTCTTATGAATTGTATAAAAAAAGACTTGAATCATCCTTTTTATTTCAAAAATTAACCACATTTGAATATAATTACAGCTACATGCCAATTGTATTTGACTCTGAAGAAGAATTATTAATTGCAATAGAAAAGTTAACCGAGAACAACATATTTCCACGAAGATATTTTTATCCATCTTTAAACACCATACCTTATGTTAATGGAAATACGGCTCCTATATCAGAATCTATTTCTAAAAGAATTCTTTGCTTACCCTTATATTTTAATTTAGAGAAACAAAAAATTAATGAAATCTGTGACATTATCTTACCATAAAAAAGACATTTATTTAATAGGGGTTGGAAACTATACCGAAGTAATAATTGAACTTGCACAAGAATGTGGCTACCATGTAAAAGGTTTATTTCATTATAATAGCTCTAGAAATGGTGACGTTATTTTAGGTATTCCTATATTATGTTCATTTCAACAATTAATTTCAAATACAAATATTGAACGAGTTCATTTTGCTGTGACCGTTGGTGATAATGTAAAAAGAAATGAAATAGCCACAATCATTAGGAACAAATTAGGTTATACCCCTAATTTAATACACCCATTATCTAAAATATCAACATCCGCAATACTTGGTACAGGGTGCTTTACCCATGCTTTTTCATGTATATGGACAAAAGCAACTTTAGAGGATGATATAATCTTAGGGCCTAACTCCTTGGTTTCTCATCATTCTAGTATTGGAAACGCATGTTACATCACTTCACACTCAATTATTGGCTCTTATGTTCATATAGGCACAAACACTTTTATTGGGCTAAATGCTACTATTTTACCTAACATAACTATTGGTGACAACTGTATTATTGGAGCTAAATCTAATGTTACCAAGTCTATTGATGCTCATACAATTGTAAAAGGAAACCCCGCTAAAAAAATAAACTCAAAAAATGAAAACTAATAATACTCCATTGGTATCCATCTGTTGCTTGGTTTATAATCAAGAAAATTATATTCAACAAACTTTTGATTCTTTTCTAAGTCAGAACACTAATTTTGATTTTGAAATCATTATTCATGATGATGCTTCTACAGACAACAGTAAAAGTATTATCTCTGATTATGTAAAAAAAGACGATCGATTTAAACCTATCTATCAAACTGACAACAAGTTTAGTAAAGGAGAACGTATTTGGTTTAAATACTTATTTCCAAAATGTAAAGGAAAATATATTGCAATTTGCGATGGTGATGATTACTGGACAGATCCACTTAAACTTCAGAAACAAGTTGATTTTTTAGAAAACAATTCTGATTATAGTATAGTAGGTGCAAAATTTAATTGCTTTTATCAACAAACAGGTGTGATGTCAGACTGGGAACATGAAAAAAATAAAATACCAAATGCCAATATTAAAAACCTTATTGATGGTAACTTTATTTTTGCATCTTCTTCCTTATTTATAAATGATTTTAAAATAGAACCTTGGTGGCAAGATTTTCCTATTGGAGACTGGCCTTTTTTTATACTTCAAATAAAAAATAGAAAAATTAAAATTCTCGATGAATTTATGGGAGTATATAGAGTACACAACAAAGGTGTTTTTTCTAAAGCATCCATTATTCAGCAACTCAACACAGAGCTAAAGTGCCTAACAACCTTATATAAGAACTCATCCTTTACACTAGATATTAATAATCATCTAAAAAAAAGAATTTCTGATAAAAAAAGAAAAATTATAAAGCTTAAAATAAAAAACTTTTTCAAAAAATAAACTCTATCTCAAACATCACTTATTTAAACTTTATACCTCTAAGAAAACATTCTAACTTAACGAATATTTTATAAGATATTGTTTTCTTTATATTTAAAAACAAAGTGTGTTTTGGAGGTGTATCTATCATTGTATTAACAATATCCATGGCATTTAATAACTTTCCTTTAAAAAAAATATCCCCATAAGTTTCAGAATGTTTTTGATAAATACAATTCATTGTAAAATTCACTTTAAAAGGATCCTTTGTAAAACTTATCATTGAATTTTCAGTTTGTCTATAGTAAAAAAGTTCCTTTTCAATTTTATGAACCTTTGATTTTTCATTTAATAATTGAATCCAAAACTCCCAATCTTCATACCCATAAATTAAATTAGGATCATAGCCCTTTGTAGTATTATATTCTGATTTTTTAAAAAATGCAGAACAAAATATACAATTTTCTTTAAGAAGTTGTTTATATGAATATTTTTTCAAGTCCATCACATCTTCTTTCTTCCCAAAATATCTTGCGTTACAATACACTACCGAATAATTAGTATTTTCCTTAAAGAAACCAATTGCATCTTCTACATAAGTACTACCTATCATATCATCAGCATCAAGTGGAAGTATAAATTCTCCTTTTGCTATTTTTATTCCATTATTTCTAGAATTAGACAGTCCTTGATTTTCTTGGCTCACTACTTTTACTCTAGAATCTTTTTGAATGTATTCTGAAACTATTAGCAATGAATTATCTGTAGACCCATCATTTATTACTATACACTCTAAATCAGTATAACTCTGGTTTAAAACAGAGTCTAAACACTCTGCTATATATTTTTCTTGATTAAAACAAGGGATAATAATAGATACAATAGGCATAAACAAATCTTTTAAAACACAAATATACTTCTCCCAAATCAAAAACCTTACATGTATCTCTTATTACTTTAAAACACTCATAATTCTTATAGCACATTTTATTATTGTATTTTGCACCCCTATCATCTATTCAACTTTTTTATTCTTTTCAATGCACTCTAGCTTCTTTAATTTCAATATGATTTTGAATTAAAACAACCATAGATATCTTGCCTTATTAAAATGAACAAAACAAAAACACTTATTACCTGCTACCTCCATTATTTAAAAATTAATAAATGGGCAAAGAGATATCTATCTGATGACATCACCCGCAACCAGTTAAAAGAAATAAAAAAACACGTTTTAAAGGATAGACTTCTAAAACCTGAAATTATTAAATACTTATCCAAAATAAACGATGGGCTTATTGCTGATAGAAAACAATACTGGAATTATTACCTAGAACATACACTTCCTAAAAAACAAGGTAACCCAATACTAAAAATAGCTAAAGAGTCTAACTTTACTGCTGTAATTGTAGAAGCTAGAAAACACCCACATTTTAAAGTTGTGGTAGAAAATGTTATTTTAAACACACAACACTTAAACGTTTCTTTACATGTTTACCACGGTACTGAAAACAAAGACTTTGTTAAAGATTGTTTAAAAGAACATACTAACGTAAAGTTTATTAATTTGAATGTTGAAAACTTAGATATTGAAGGATATAATAAAATTATGTTGTCTAAAAGTTTTTATCAGAACATTGATAGTGAACATATCTTAGTTTTTCAAACAGATGTAATTACTTTTAAACCATTAGACAAACAATTTTTAGCATACGATTATATTGGTGCCCCTTGGAAAAAAGAATTTTATCAAGCGTACAAAGCAGAAGTAGGAAATGGTGGCTTAAGTATACGTTCTAAAAAAGCTATGTTAAATATTCTAGAACAAAACATTATTAGAGAAAATTATATTCCTGAAGATTTATATTTGTCAAGAATTTTAACCGAACAACATTTTCAAATTGCTCCCTTTAATATTGCCTTAGAGTTTGCAACAGAAGATGTCTACAACCCACATGCGTTTGGCTGTCACAAAAGTTGGGAGTTAAGATCAATGAATGAATTAAAAAACATGTTAAAGTAATGCCTAAAATATTATTCTTTTACCCAGACAATCCTTTAGATATTAACCAAGGAAACAATGCTAGAGTAAATACATTATTACATTATTTTAAGGCTCATAATTTTACAGTTGATTTTGTTGGAGAAACAAGTCAAATTTTTAACAACAATGATCTTTTAAAACTGCAAAACTCTAACCTAGTAAACAATGCCACATTAATTAGAAAAAGAAAAAAAAGTGGTATTACTTATCTTTTTGGTCACTCAATTCCTAATAAAATAAAAAATAAAACCGGATTATTTACTCGTTTAGGAGTAGGACAAAAAAAAGATTTTGAGGATATTTTGAAACAAAACACTTATGATTACATTTTAATTTCATACGTATTATTTGCTCCATTTATTAGTGATAAAAAACTTTTAAAGGGAGCCACTACTATTGTTGATACTCATGATTTTTTTACTGCTCAATTTAAGGATCATAAAAAATGTAAAAACATTGGAGATTTATTTAATACAGAACTTAAACTATTACATAAATTTGATTCAATTTGGGCTATTTCTAATGAAGAAAAATTTATTTTCAATCAATTTCTACCGAATAAAAATATTGAATTAATTCCGCATGGAATAGAAAACAAATCTGCACTAAAGGACATAACACCCTCTATAGATATATTTTACGTTGCGAGTCCTAACCCACATAACACACAATCAATAAAATGGTTTTTTAACAATGTTTATCCTTTACTCCCTAAAGAAATCAACATAACCATTGTAGGTAGAATTGTTCATTTTATTGATGATTATGACAATGTAACAAAGATAGAAAGAGTTAAATATTTGAGTGATTTTTATAAGAAAAGTAAAATTACCATCTGTCCAATGCTTAGTGGTACTGGACTAAAAATTAAAGTAGTAGAATCTTTATCTTATGGAATTCCAGTGGTTTGTAGCGAAAGAGGTGTAGACGGTCTATTAAACAAAACCAACAATGGATGCTTAGTCACTAACACTCCCAACATTTTTGCAAACTACATTACCCGCTTACTTAAAGACGTAGATTTTTACAACAAAAAATCTACGGAAGCTAGTATATTTTTTAACGACTGTTTAAACATAAAAAACGTTCATCAAAAATTAAATACTTTTTTTAAGGTTTAAAACAATAAGTCTTGATAAATAGCAAGGTAATTTTTTGCCATCACCGTATAATCAAACTTGGCAGCTCTTTCAATTAGTTTATCCTTAAATTCAGATTGATTTTCATAAAAAGCATTCATCCCGTTTTTATAAACTGAAACCATTTTTTGAGTATCAAAATCTTTAAAATAAAAAGCTACCTCTCCACCTACTTCTGGCAAACTTGTTCTATCACTTAAAAAAACTGGTTTTCCAAATCCCATAGCTTCAATTGGAGGAATACCAAATCCTTCTGCAATGGATGGATGACACATAGAAGTAGCATTCTGAATCAAAGCCCATTTTTCATCATCAGTAATGTTATTACAAAAATGTACTCGCTCTTTTAGTCCTAAAACTTCAATTTCATCTGTAATTTCATTTAGGTAGGGTGTGATTTCACTTGAATATACTAAAACCAAATCTTCTTCAATAAATGGTAACATTTTCACTAAAGAAAGTTGATTTTTTTTAGGAAACAAGACCCCTATATTTAAAATATATTTTTTGTCTTTTAAAAAATTATAATCTCCCAAACTGTATTTTTTATTTAGGTCAGGAAATTTAATTCCATTATAAACCACTTTTATAACTGGTTTTTTATAAAAATTAAATAGGTGAATATTATTAACTAAATCTTGTTTTGCGAATTCTGATATACACACAATTACATTTGCATTTCGTATGTTTTTTTCAATTCTTTTTATTCCTTTGGTCTTTTTCTTATCAGAGACATCTTCATGAATAAAATTTAAATCATGAAGTGTTACCACTTTTTTTTGTCCGATTCTTAAAAAATGAAAATAAGACGACAACTGATGACTTGTGTGCACCAAATCAAATTTAAATGTAGAAAAAGGTCTAAATTTATGAACCGGAACTCTTTGTTTAATTTTAAAGTTTGTTCCTAATTCATCTATAGTTATAAGAGGTCCATAAAGAGATACAGAAATATTATTCAATGGAGATAATTTTGAAATCCCCAAGGCTAAATTCTTAAAAACATTAGCGATACCCGAATTTGGGTAACGTAGTCTTTCTAGATCAATTAATATTTTCTTCTTTTTATTTGTCATTCACTTTTTTTTGCAAATATAATATCAACACTATTCAATAAATCATATATAACCAAACATTTATTAAGATATATTCTGTTTATATAGACTCTAAATACGCTTCTACCTTTTTGTTATTAATCTCTGCATCAAAATATTGATTTACAAATTCATGACCTTTAACACCCATCGTGTCTCTCAAGGCATCATCTGTATTTAATATTATAATTTTATTAGCCAATTCTTCCAAATTGTCTTTTTCAATTAAATACCCAGTAACATTATTGTCTATTATTTCTGGATTACTACTTACATTATAAGCAATTACTGGCTTATAATGATAAGAAGCCTCTGCAATTACATACCCAAACCCCTCCCAATGCGAGGTTAATACAAAAAGGTCTAATTGAGTCATAAATGCATTTACATCCTCTACATACCCTTTAAATTCTACAACATCTTCTACACCTATCTCTTTTGCTTTATTTTTTAAAACATTTAGCAATCGACCATCTCCGCCTATTAGTAATTTAAAATTTAAGTTTTTAGATTTTAAAACCAAGGCCAAATCTAACAATGCCATTTGATTTTTTTGATATTCTAACCTTCCTAAATTCCCTATAATTAACGTTTCTCCTTTTGTTTTATTTTTTATAGGATAATAGTTTTCTAGGTGAATTCCGTTATAAATTACTTTAATTTTATCTTTTGGAAACAAGTAAGTATTATTTTGATTTACTGTTCTTTTGGTTTCTTCTGAATTTGCCAACATATTAGTTAACACATTCTTAAAGTAAAATCTATTTAAAAAGGTATCTTTAATAGGAATAGCACTTCCTCTTCTATATACTACTTTATTTATTTCTGCTAATTTAGCTGCAACAGCACCTGTTTTAATATCTTTAGAAGCATTAAGTATTAAAATATCTGGTTGATCTTTTCTAAATAATTTAACCAGCTTATAAATTTTAAAAGGATTTAAAAAACTTAAATTTTCAATATTCACAAGCCTAACCTCTAAACCTGCTGCAACAGACTTTTGATGTAATACACCATTTTTTTGACAATATACAATTACAGGATATCCTTTTGTCTGTAAATAGGAAGCCATTTCTAAGTGCCATTTTTCTCCACCTCCCCATGTTTTTACAGAGTTAAAAAAGCATATTGTTTTTTTCATTTTACAAACCTTTATAAAGTTTCATCATTTGTTGTCCAATACAATTATCATTAAACCTTTGTGCATATTCCCACCCTTTTAAAGTCATGCTTTGTTGCAAATCTACATCTTCTTCAATTTTAACAATTGCTTTTTGCAATGCAATTTCATCATAAGCATTTATATATATACTATTAGGGCCTCCTGCTTCGGAAAAACAACTTCCTGTTGATGATATTACAGGAGTTTTAGAATACAGTGCTTCCACAATAGGTATACCAAATCCTTCAAAAATACTAGGATAAATAAAAATATTTGCCATTTGATATATCATAGCCAATTCATTCATAGCTACCCCTTGTAAAAAATGTACTCTATCTTTCATGCGATTGGCCTCTATAAAAGCCTTTACCTTTTCAGCATAATTGGTTTCTTTCCCTACCACTACCAAATGATGATCTGTATCTTGTATTGCTTTTACAATGGTTAACAAGTTTTTACGCTCTTGTATGGTTCCTACGTTTAATAAATAATTCTTAGGCAAAGAAAATTTAGTTGCAACCTCTAGCTTTTCATCTTCTGTATATGTTTGCTTAAAAGATGCATGGCAACCTTGATAAACCACCTCTATTTTATTAGCAGGAATATTTAAAAACTCTACAATATCATTTTTAGTTTGTTCACTTATGGCTATCACTTTATCAGCAACTTGAGCCGCTCTTTTAAACTTTTTAAAATGGATTTTACCATCAATATAAGAATACAATTCAGGATATCTTACAAAAATTAAATCGTGAATAGTTACTACAGATTTAATTTTTGTCTTTTCAATTCCAATGGGTAATTCGTTGGTCAATCCGTGATAAATTTCAATTTTATCGGCTATTAAATCTTTAACTATAGCCTTTTGCCTCCATAAAGAACTTAACTTTTGCCATACCTTAGCTTTTGGCATGCACAAAACCATGTTAGATGTTAACACAAGTCTATCAACCCTACCTGGTTTGGGATTGTATAAAAAATATTTATTTACTGAGAATTGATTTACCAAAATCCTTAACGTATCTCTACTATAATTTCCTAAACCTGTTGTGTTATGAAACACTCTTTTGGCATCAAAACCTAATTTCATTTTTTTTATTTTATGGCAACATATTTACTATTTGTAAACTGTTTCTGGTTCGCAATATATTGAATCTTTTCTTATTTAAAATAAACTTAACAATAAGTATACATCAATAAAAACAAGCTATTACCCCTATAATAGAAACCTCCAACAAAATACTGTTTACAAAAAATTACATTTTACAATTTAAGAAATTTATATACTTATCTTGTTGAAATTCAAAACTCCATTTTTTCTTATTAAATTGACATTGAGGTTTTTTAAGTTGATTCAAAACATCAATTAAATTCTCTTCTTTCTCGTAAAACACTGCTGTTGATTTAAAATCCTCAAATTGATAAAAGAACGAATCTAATATCATAGGTATACGATAAGAAAAAGCTAAGTTGAACGAACCCGATATCTTATATTTATAATCACCTCTCAAAAGGTGTTTGTTATGAATTATAGGTAAAATATAATCACTCTTTTGGAGGTAAGAATGAAAGAGATCGTTATCTATAAAACCATCCCAAAATATACAATTTTTATTTAAATCGTGTGCCTCAAACTCTTTTGATAGGTTCTGATCACTTTTACCAAGAAAAATAAGTTTTATATTCTTATTTAAGTTTCCAGCTTTAAAAAACTCAAATAATTGTATATAATTTCTTCGTTTTAATTCCATTTTCCCAGGAATCGTAATCCATATTTCTCCTTCCTTTTTATTTAACTCAATACTTCTATGTTCTTTAAAAAAAATAGGATAAAAAGACTCAAAATTTGCTTTTAATACAGGATTTGTATTATGATTCTCAAGTAAATAATCATTTAACAATAAAAAAGAATTAACTGTTTTATAGGTATGTCTATACTTCGTATCCTTAAGATCTTTAAGGTTATGTAAAACACCATAATAACCTCTCTTTGTTTTAGAACAAATCATAAGTAAATTACGAACAGATTTGCCTGAAACAGTATTAAAAACTACTTTGTGAATATTATGCTTATTTAAAAAATTAATAATTTTTAAATATCCAACACCCCATTGATTACTTCTAACCATTAAGACATCTTCAAACTCTTTTAAATAACCAATTCTTCCCTCTAACCTATAGTTAGAAATCAAAAACAACTTTACTTCTGGTAAAGATTTTAAAAACGCAACCTGAGAATAAATACATTCATCATGATGTGAATTAAACTCAACAAGAACAACATTCATTACAATTTTTTTAACTATCGGGGAAGGCAGGGGAACAACACTTGTAAATATATATAAATAATCAAATCAAACAATCTCATAAAAAATATAAACATTAATATAACGTAGATAACTATGTTTAAAAACGGTACGTTATATCAAAAACATAAAGTTTTTTTTATCTTTACCCAATATTCAACTACTTGTTAGTAACCATACTTCTAAACAACTTTTTTAATTCATCTTTTTCACAATAACTATACATGCCTAAAATATTAGCTTTTGATTACGGAACTGTACGAACAGGGTTAGCCGAAACTGATGATTTAAAAATGATGGCTTTTGGTTTAGACACCGTTCTTACCAAGGAAATTTTTAGCTATTTAAATCAGTACTTAAAAAAAAATACTGTTGAGGTATTTGTGGTTGGAGAACCTAAGCAAATGAATGGTTTAGAAAGCGAAAGCGAAATGCATATTAAAGAGTTTATTAAAAAATTAGATAGTACATATAATATTCCCATTGTTAGGTTTGATGAACGTTTTACCTCTAAAATGGCTTTTGATACTATGATTGCTAGCGGCATTGGAAAGAAAAAAAGACAAAATAAAGGATTGGTTGATAAAATTAGTGCTACCATTATTTTACAAGGGTATTTAGATACGCTATAATTTTTAGTAAACCTATTTTTTAATGAATAAAAACACTCTAAATTTACCCAAAATTGCACTAATTGAATTTGATCAATCTCATGGAGAATGTTTATTCAGTCAAATATTATTTTTACAAAATTATTATCAAATCACGGTGTTTCTAAACAAAAAAAACACCGAAGACCTAACAAACATTTCCAACATAACCCTTATTAATATTGATTTAGGAGATAAAAAAACAAATCAATTTGTTAAGCAGTATTTGATTAAAGAAAAAATAAATAAAGTAATCTTTAACTCTGCCGAAAGAAAAATATACAAGTTTTTATTATTGTTTTTATTTAATAAACAGATTTCTTTTTGGGGAATCCTACACAATCCTAACAGACTAAAAAAAAGCATAAAACAAAAATATATTAGTTATAAAATTAGTGGTTATTTTGTACTGAGTGATTTTGTAAAACAAAATATAGTTACCGAAAAACTAACAAAAACCCCAATACAAAGTATTTACACTATCTTTTGTGAAAAAACTGAAGGTTCTAAAAAAATAATCAAACCCGAAAACGAAACTTGGATAGTTATTCCTGGAAAAATAGAGTTTGATAGAAGAGATTATCTTTTTTTATTAAACCTTGAGATTCCTAAAAACATTAAATTTATTATTCTAGGAAACATTAACACTAAAGATGGAATTGAATTTATGCAAACGGTCTTAAAAAATAAATTTCTGAATAATTTTCTTTTTTTTAAAACCTATATTCAAGATTATGAATTTAACCAATATATAGAAAATGCTGATTTTATATTACCGCTAATACATCCTAATAATCCCTTTTTTAACAAGTATATTAAAAATAAAATCACAGGCACTTATAATTGGGCATACGCATTTAAAAAAACAATGTTACTTGAACAAAGTTTTTCATCAATTAAAGAGTTTAAAGAAACATCTTATTTTTATAACATTACTCCAAATCAAATATTTGAAGTTTTAAAACAACCTAAAAAAAAATACATAGGTAATAAGTGGGCGTTTGAGTATCAACAAAACAACTACCTCAATTTTATAAAAACAAAATAAATGAAAGGAATTATTCTAGCAGGAGGATCTGGAACCAGATTGTATCCCCTTACCAAAGCAACTTCAAAACAATTATTGGCAATTTATGACAAGCCTATGATTTACTACCCACTTTCGGTATTGATGCTCGCTGGAATTAAAGAAATTCTTATTATTACCACACCCGAAGATCAAGAAAGGTTTGTAAATCTTTTAGGTGATGGTTCTCAAATAGGAATTACACTTACCTACGCTGTGCAACCTAAACCAGAAGGACTGGCACAAGCTTTTATTATTGGTAAAGAATTTATTGGAAATGATGATGTCGCTTTAATTTTAGGAGATAATATATTTTACGGACAAGGGTTTATCCGTCTTTTAACCAATGCTATTCAAAGTGCAAAACAAGAAAACAAAGCTACTGTTTTTGGATATTATGTTAATGATGCTGAACGTTATGGTGTGGTTGAGTTTGACCAAAACAAAACAGCTTTAAGTATTGAAGAAAAACCTAAAAAACCTAAAAGTAATTATGCGGTTTCTGGTCTGTATTTTTATCCTAATAACGTTATAAAAATAGCCGAAGCTATAGTCCCTAGTGAAAGAGGTGAATTAGAAATTACCAGCGTAAATCAGGCTTATTTAAAAAAACAAGAACTAAATGTACAGGTAATGGGACGTGGTTATGCTTGGCTAGATACGGGTACACACGAATCTATGCTAGAAGCCTCTAACTTTATTCACACCATAGAAAAAAGACAAGGGTTAAAAGTAGCTTGTATAGAAGAGATTGCCTATGAACAAGGCTATATAAACCAAAAGCAGTTACTAGCCTTAGGACAAGAAATGAAAAAAAATGAATACGGTCAGTATTTAATTAGAAGAGCAAAAAAATAAATGAAATATACACGTACCGAAATCCCTGATATTATTATTTGTGAGCCCAAAGTTTTTGGAGACCACAGAGGATATTTTATGGAATCTTTTAAAGAAAACACTTTAACTGATTTTTTAGGGTATAAAATAAATTTTTGTCAGGACAATGAATCCGCTTCAACAAAAGGCGTTCTTAGAGGATTACATTATCAAGTAGGAAAATTTGCTCAAACAAAACTGGTAAGAGTTATTCAAGGAAAAGTAATAGATGTGGCAGTAGATATCAGAAAAGGATCTCCTACTTTTGGACAACACATTGCAGTAGAGTTATCTGCCGAAAACAAAAAACAGTTATTAGTGCCTAAAGGGTTTGCTCATGGTTTTGTAGTATTGAGTGATACTGCCATTTTTAGCTATAAAGTAGATGCTCTTTATAGTTTTGATAATGAAAGAGGAATTGCTTTTGATGATCCTTCTTTAAATATTGATTGGAAATTAAATCCAGATGAATTGCTATTGTCTGATAAAGATTTAAAAAACCCAACCATAGAAAACGCTGATTTGTTTGATTTTAACACCAACTATTATGAATAATATTTTAGTTACAGGAGCTAATGGTCAATTAGGATCAGAAATTCAAAAGCTTTCTAAAAATTATAACCAACACACTTTCTTTTTTACAGATGTAACCAATTTAGACATTACAGACGTAGAAAAAGTACGCGAGTTTTGTAGTATCAATCTCATCAAAACAATTATTAATTGTGCTGCCTATACGGCCGTAGACAAAGCCGAAGAACAAACTGATATTTGTAATGCTGTTAACCATATAGCTACAATAAACCTAAGTACGGTTGCTAAAGAATTAAATATTAAATTCATTCATACTTCCACAGATTATGTGTTTAACGGAAACAGTTTTACACCATATAAAGAAGATGATATAACCAACCCTATAAACGTTTATGGAAAAACAAAATGGTTGGGAGAACAAGCCATGATTGAGATCAATCCTAAACACTCTATCATCATTAGAACCTCTTGGGTGTACTCTACTTTTGGAAACAACTTTGTAAAAACCATGTTAAAGTTAGCCAAAACTAGAGAGCAGTTAACCATTATTGCAGATCAAATAGGGAGTCCTACCTATGCTCATGATTTGGCAAAAACAATTATAGAAATTCTTCCTAAAGTAACCAATGACCGAGTAGAAATATACCATTACTCAAATGAAGGTATTTGTTCTTGGTACGATTTTGCTTTTGAAATCTTTCATCAAACCAATACCAACTGCAAGGTGTTACCTATAGAAACAAAAGATTATCCAACTGCTGCAGAAAGACCTCTGTATAGTGTAATGAATAAATCTAAAATTAAAAACACCTTTGGAATTGAAATTCCACATTGGAAAACATCACTCGCCAACTGTTTAAAAAAGTTATAATACGGTCATCAAGAGAAATCGAGATGTGATTTGTAAATTTAAAAATCAGTTATCAACTCCGCTCGAACACCTTCAATAAAAAATAAAAATGAAAAATATACTAGTTACAGGAACTGCCGGATTCATAGGTTCTAATTTTATCTATCATTTTATAAAAAACCACACAGATTATCACCTAATCAGTTTAGATAAATTAACCTATGCAGGAAGTCTAGAAAATTTAACTGAAGTTAAAAATCACCCAAGACATACTTTTATCAAAGGAGATATTTGTGATAGAAAACTAATAGAAAATATCTTTTCAGAATACAACATCCAAGGAGTATTGCATTTTGCTGCAGAATCTCATGTTGATAATTCCATATCTAACCCTGGAGTATTTATAGAAACCAATGTAAACGGAACTTTTACCTTGTTAGATGTGGCTTATAAGTTTTGGATGGAAAAACCTTTTACTTATAAACAAGGCTTTGAAAATTGTAGATTTTTACACGTTTCTACCGATGAAGTTTACGGTACTTTAGGTGAAACTGGTTTGTTTACCGAAACAACTCCTTATGCTCCAAACTCACCATATAGTGCTTCAAAAGCTAGTAGTGATATGTTGGTAAGAAGTTACCATCACACCTACGGAATGAACACTGTTATTACCAATTGTTCTAACAATTATGGACCACAGCAACACGATGAAAAATTAATTCCAACCGTTATTAGAAAAGCATTAAATGGTGAAAACATTCCTATTTATGGTGATGGAAAAAATATTCGTGATTGGTTGTATGTACTAGATCATTGTAAAGGAATAGATTTGGCTTACCACACAGGAACTTCTGGAGAAGTTTACAATATTGGAGGAAGAAATGAGAGGAATAACAACTACATCGCAAATAAAATTTGTGAAATTTTAGATGAATTAAAACCACAAGAAAACAGCTATAAAAAGTTAATTAATTATGTAGAAGACAGAGCTGGTCACGATAGACGTTATGCCATTGATGCCACTAAAATTGAAACAGAATTAAACTGGAAAGCAGATGAAAACTTTGAATCGGGAATAGTAAAAACCATTGAATGGTATTTACTAAAATACAGTTAAAATAATTGTAATTCTTAAATTTGTCTAAATGTTCTCAACTGGTTAAGCATCTATCAAAGACAAAATTTTAACATCAAAAAACTTTTAAAAAACATTACCAAGCCAAAGTTCTACATCACTTTGGCTTTTTTATTGCTGTTATATCAAAGTATAAAGCTATTCTTTGTACTTTTGCCCAACCAAATTTTTAGAATACTATTATGATTTTACCTGTTATCGCTTACGGAGATCCTGTCTTAAGAAAAGTAGGAAAAGAAATAGACAAAGACTATCCTGAACTAACAACCTTAATTGCCAATATGTGGGAAACCATGGAAAACGCAAACGGTGTTGGTTTGGCAGCTCCACAAATAGGAAAATCATTACGCTTATTTGTGATTGATGCTACTCCTTTTGCTGAAGATGAAGACTTGGAGCCAGAAGAAAAAGAGGTTCTAAAAAATTTTAGAAAAGTATTCATCAACGCTAAAATAGAATCTGAAGAAGGTGATGAATGGGCATTTGAAGAAGGGTGTTTAAGTATTCCTGAAGTAAGAGAAGAAATTTGGAGAAATGATATTATTCACGTTACCTATCAAGATGAAAATTTTGAAACTCACAAAGCAACTTATAGTGGATTAGCTGCTAGGGTTTTTCAACACGAATACGACCATATTGAAGGAATTTTGTTTACAGACAAAGTATCGTCTTTAAAAAAGAGATTGATTAAAAAGAAATTAGAAAACATTTCTAAAGGGAAAATTGGAGCAGATTATAGAATGCGCTACTACAGTGCCAAAAAAAGATAACTAAAAAACAAATAAAATGAGTTTAACAAAAGTAATTGCAATTGCTGGAAAACCAGGATTATATGAAATTTTAGGACAAACCAAAGGTGGTTTTATCACTACTAGTTTGTTAGATGGAAAAAAATCACCAGTTAAAAACACTCAAAACGTAAGTGTTTTAAGTGATATCGGAATTTATACTTATGAAACTGAAATTCCTTTAGGACAGGTATTTTTATCTATTCATGAAAAATTTGAAGGTAAAGAAGGGTTGAGCCATAAAGCTCCAAATAACGAATTAACAGCTTTATTTAGCGAAGTATTACCTGAGTATGATGAAGAGCGTGTATACGTTTCAAACATCAAAAAAGTAGTACAATGGTACAATATTTTAGTCAATGCCGAATTTGATTTTGAAAGTATTAAAGAAGACTTAAAAAAATTAGAAGAAGCTCAGAACGAAGCATAACAAACAATTGTTTGTTTTCATAAAAAAGCTGTTAACTTTTATGTTAACAGCTTTTTTTATTTAAGTCTTTAAATACACCTTCTACTTTTTACCTTTGGCAAACCACACAATTTTTAAGAAACATGAACACCAGAAAAAATCAATTAGCCGCTATAGATCGTTTGTTAACCATTATGGATGAACTTAGGGAACAATGCCCTTGGGATAAAAAACAAACTTTAGAATCTCTTAGACATTTAACCATAGAAGAAACTTACGAACTTGCCGATGCTATTCTTGCCAATGATTTAAATGAAATTAAAAAGGAACTTGGAGATTTACTACTTCACATTGCCTTTTATTCAAAAATAGGTAGTGAAACCAACAGTTTTGACATAGGTGATGTGGCTACTGCTATATCAGAAAAATTAATTCACAGACATCCTCATATTTATAGTGATGTAAATGTTGATAACGAAGAAGATGTAAAGAAAAACTGGGAAGAATTAAAACTAAAGGAAAAAGGCAATGTTTCCCTTTTACAAGGAGTTCCAAACTCTTTGCCTGCTTTGGTAAAAGCCAATAGAATTCAGGAAAAAGTTTCGGCCGTGGGTTTTGATTGGGAACATCCAGATCAAGTTTGGGAAAAAGTTCAAGAAGAACTAGGAGAGTTAAATGAAGAAATAGAAAAAGGAGATAAAAAGCGTATAGAAGCAGAATTTGGCGATGTTTTGTTCTCTATGGTAAACTATGCTAGACTTATTGGAATTAACCCCGAAAACGCATTAGAACGAACTAATAGAAAGTTTAAGAAACGTTTTGAATACCTAGAAGACAATACCATGAAAAAAGGCATTAAACTTACCGATCTTAGTTTAGAAGAAATGGATGTTTATTGGGAAGAAGCTAAAAAGTTTGATTGATTCAATTTTCTTGTAAGTCAAAATATTTTTTTACCACTTTATGAGCAATAGCTTTTTCTGTTTTTAAATCTTTAAATTGTTTTACATAATTATTGGCATTTTTAACAATTTCCAAAGCCTTATCAGTATGCTTTATATAATAATTTAATTTTTCTTCTAAATCTGAGTAATCATCTTTAATACATATAAAGTGGTAGTCGGGAATTAAGGTTCCTTCCATAAACCAAGTTTCAAATTTATGCTTTGGAGACACTGCAATGGAATTTGATGACATGATCCACTTTAAATTTGTTGCCACATCATTTCCTTCCAAAGACAGAATGAATTTATACTTTAAATGTTCTTGAATTGATAGTTTAGGAGTGCTCCATTCTGCTGGTACCTGAGGAGAATTCACTGCTCCTAAATCACACAAAGGATTCTTAAAATATTTTTTATAAAAATCAATTCTATGAGGGTGATATGCAAATATTTTAGCCCTTCCCACCATCATATCTATCTTATCTACATATCTAATTTTATCTTTCACAAATTTAAAATGCCTAACCTTATTTAATTTCAGTAAAATTGAATTTTGGTTATCATCAACTATAGGTCTACTTTTCACAAAACAAGGTTGATTAGGAACTTCTGTTACATCTCCAAATTCATAATCAAACTTATAGTTTTTGGGGAAATATCTAAGTGATTCAATTAAATCAAAATAATAAGTTTTTAACTTTTTAGGCCTTTTAAACCCCTGGATATCTACAGAATTTTTAAGATGATAAGTATTAGCAAGTTTATTGTAATAATCAACTCTTTCAGACAAATTAAAACCTTTATGTTTTATGTTTTTAGAAAAACAACTTCTTGGTACTATGTCTAAAAAGACATTTTTAACATAATACTTAAATTTTATTAACCTCATAAATGTAAAGACTTATCTTCGCAATAAAACTACAATATAATTTCTAAAACTACATAAATATTTAAACTACGTATATATACGTAATTTTTACGTATATTTGCCATAATATATAAAGTTTGTACATCATGGATACACTTATTAAAAGCCCACAAGATTCTGCCGTTGAGATTACAGAATTAATGAAACCCTTAAATTCTAACTTTAGTGGTAAAATTCACGGAGGTTATATTTTAAATTTAATGGATCAGATTGCCTTTGCCTGTGCCTCTAAATATTCTGGTGCATATTGCGTAACAGCATCTGTAAATACAGTTAATTTTCTAAACCCTGTAGAAGTTGGTGAATTTTTAACTCTAAAAGCCAGGGTAAATTATGTAGGAAAAACATCTATGACTGTAGGAATTAGAGTAGTATCTGAAAACATTCAAACAGGTGTAAAAAAGCATTGTAATTCATCTTATTTTGTAATGGTTGCCAAAACTTCAGATGGAGAAAATGTAACAGTGCCTAAATTAAAATTAAGAAATTCTGAAGACGTTAGGCGTTTTATTCGATCTAAAAG
Organism: Wenyingzhuangia sp. IMCC45467; assembly: GCF_054111205.1. The sequence goes on along the minus strand of NZ_CM134196.1, from coordinate 2,965,971 downwards.
CAGGTTAGAAACCAATAAACAAAGAAGACAAGCATTTAGCAAAGCTGCCTTTAATTATAAAGAACATTTAGAAGAATTAAAAGACTTTAATGTTTATATAGATCCTTCTTTACTAGATTAATAAAAAAGCCATTTCAGTTTGAAATGGCTTTTTTATTAAATGAATTATTTTTTCATGTTTTCAATAAACTGATCAAACAAATAAGTAGCATCATTTGGACCAGGTCCTGCTTCTGGATGGTATTGTACAGAAAACACTTTTTTTCCTTTAATAGCCAAACCTGCAACTGTATTGTCATTTAAGTGCACATGTGTAATTTCAACATTGTCTGTTTTCTCAACATCTTCTCTAACAACATTAAATCCATGGTTTTGAGAAGTTATTTCTCCTTTACCGCTTACTAGGTTTTTAATAGGATGGTTAATTCCTCTATGACCATTATGCATTTTATAAGTACCAATTCCTTGAGATAATGCTATAATTTGATGTCCTAAGCAAATACCAAATAAAGATAAATCTTTATCTATTATAGTTTTTGCTAATTCTTGTACATTTGTTAAAGGCTCTGGATCTCCAGGTCCATTAGACAAGAAATATCCATCAGGATTAAAAGCTGCCATGTCATCAAAAGAAGCAGTACATGGGAAAACTTTAATGTAACAATCTCTTTTTGCTAAATTTCTTAAAATATTACTTTTGATTCCTAAATCTAAAGCAGATACTTTATATTTTGCGTTTTCATCACCATAAAAATAAGGTTCTTTGGTAGATACTACAGAAGCCAAATCTAACCCTTTCATACTAGGAGCTTCTGCCAATTTAGCTTTTAAACCTTCGATGTTATCAACTTCAGTAGAAACTAAAGCATTCATAGCTCCGTGTTTTCTAATATAGCTAACAACTGCTCTGGTGTCTACATCAGTAATAGAAATTAATCCGTGTTTTTTTAAATACTCTTCTAAAGATCCATTAGAACGGTCTCTTGAGTATTCATAACTAAAATTTCTACATACTAAACCAGCAATTTTAATTCCTCCAGACTCTACTTCGTCATCGTTTACTCCATAGTTACCAATATGTGCATTGGTAGTTACCATGATTTGACCAAAATAAGATGGATCTGTAAAAATTTCTTGATAACCGGTCATACCTGTATTGTAGCATACTTCACCAATTGTAGTACCTTCAATACCTACAGACTTTCCTTCAAAGATAGTTCCATCTTCTAATAATAAAATTGCTTTCTTTAATTCTTTGTACTTCATAAAAGTTGTTTTTATTGTTGGGTGGAGGTGTATCACCTTAGCTTTCAACAAAGAATGTTTGTAAAAATATTTTTGCAAATATAAAAAAAGGATAAACTATTAAATAGTTTATCCTTTATATATTTTACTAGAAGTAAATCATGATTACTCTTCAGTAGTTTCTGTTGATTCTGCAGCTGCTTCTGTTTGAGGAGCATCAGCTTTTTTCTTAGATCTACGAGTAGTTTTCTTCTTCTTAGCACCGTTAGGGTTATAAATTTCGTTATAATCAACCAATTCAATCATTGCCATAGAAGCGTTATCTCCTTGACGATTTCCTAACTTAATAATACGAACATAACCTCCTGGTCTATCAGCCACTTTAACAGCAATCTGTTGGAATAACTCAGTAACAGCATATTTGTTTTTCAAATAAGAAAAAGCAACTCTACGATTATGTGTAGTATCTTCTTTAGATTTTGTTATGATTGGTTCTACAAACTGACGTAAAGCCTTAGCTTTAGCAACTGTTGTGTTAATACGCTTGTGTTCTATTAAAGAACAAGCCATATTAGCCAACATTGCATTTCTATGTGCAGTTTTTCTACCTAAGTGGTTAAATTTCTTTCCGTGTCTCATTGTAAATGATTTTAGCTTTCATCTTGCATCAACTCATTTTGAGGAGCAAAATATGAAAGGGGTTTAGTCTTTGTCTAATTTATATTTACTTAAATCCATTCCGAAATGTAAATTTTTAACGTTTACCAATTCGTCTAACTCCGTTAAAGATTTTTTACCAAAGTTTCTAAATTTCATTAAGTCATTTTTGTTAAATGATACAAGATCTCCTAACGTTTCAACTTCTGCTGCTTTTAAACAATTTAAGGCTCTTACAGACAAGTCCATATCAACCAATTTGGTTTTCAATAACTGTCTCATATGTAAAGATTCCTCATCATATGTTTCTGTTCTAGCAATTTCATCCGCCTCTAAAGTGATACGCTCGTCAGAGAATAACATAAAGTGGTGAATTAAAATTTTAGCAGCTTCTGTTAATGCATCTTTAGGGTTAATTGATCCATCTGTAACAACGTCAAAAACTAATTTTTCGTAGTCTGTCTTTTGTTCTACACGGTAGTTTTCTACTGCATATTTAACATTCTTTATAGGAGTGTAAATAGAATCAGTAAAAATAGTTCCTAAAGGCACATTTACTTTTTTATTTTCTTCAGCAGGAACAAATCCTCTACCTTTTTCAATAGTAATATCAAAACTTACAGCTACAGCGCTATCTAAGTTACATATAACTAAATCAGGGTTTAAAACTTGAAAACCTGAAGTAAATTTTTGAATATCACCAGCAGTAATTTGGTTCTGACCTGATACAGATACGGAAACAGTTTCCTTATCTGTGTCTTCAATCTGTTGCTTAAAACGAACTTGCTTTAAGTTTAGGATGATTTCAGTAACATCTTCCACAACACCTTGTACAGTAGAAAACTCATGTTCTACTCCCTCGATGCGTAAAGATGTAATAGCGAAACCTTCTAAAGACGATAATAATACTCTTCTTAAAGCATTACCAACTGTTAAACCAAAACCTGGTTCTAACGGTCTGAACTCGAATTTACCTTCAAAGTCGGTAGATTCGATCATGATAACTTTGTCTGGTTTCTGAAAATTTAAAATTGCCATAGTTAACTGGTGTCTAATTATTATTTCGAGTACAACTCGACGATTAATTGCTCTTTGATGTTTTCTGGAATTTGAATTCTTTCAGGAGCAGCTACAAAAGTTCCTGTTTTAGTATCATTGTTCCAAGTTAACCACTCATAAACAGCAGAAGAGTTAGCAATACTATTCTCAATAACTGAAAGTGATTTAGATTTTTCTCTTACACCAACAACATCACCAGGCTTCAATTGGTAAGAAGGAATGTTAACGATTTCTCCATTAACAGTAATATGTCTGTGAGATACTAATTGACGTGCTCCACTTCTAGAATTAGACAATCCCATACGGAATGCTGTGTTATCTAAACGAGATTCACATAATTGTAATAATACCTCTCCAGTAATACCTTTACTAGCAGAAGCTTTCTTAAATAAGTTAGAGAATTGACGCTCTAAAATACCATAAGTATACTTTGCTTTTTGTTTTTCTTGTAACTGTAAAGAATATTCAGAACGTTTAGCTCTTTTCTTTGCCAACCCGTGTTGTCCAGGAGGGTAGTTACGTTTTTCAAAAGACTTGTCATCACCAAAAATTGCTTCACCAAACTTACGAGCAATTTTAGTTTTAGGTCCATTATATCTTGCCATAATAAAAAAATTAAAAAGTTAGCAGTTATGAATTAAGGCTTAGTCCTTCGATAACTTAATTGCTAACTTAGTGTTAATAATAAATAAAATTAGATTCTTCTTCTTTTAGGAGGACGACATCCGTTGTGTGGTAATGGAGTAACATCAATGATTTCTGACACTTCAATTCCTGCATTGTGAATAGTACGGATAGCAGATTCTCTTCCATTTCCAGGTCCTTTTACATAAACTTTAACTTTACGTAAACCTGCTTCGTGTGCTACAGCAGCACAATCTTCAGCAGCAGTTTGTGCAGCATAAGGAGTGTTCTTTTTAGATCCACGGAATCCCATTTTACCTGCAGAAGACCATGAAATTACATCTCCTTTTTTATTTGTTAAAGAAATGATGATGTTGTTAAATGAAGCTGTAATGTGTGCTTCACCAACAGACTCAACAATAACTTTACGCTTTTTAGCGGTCTTTGTATTAGATTTAGCCATAACTTAATTATTTCTTTTTGTTCGCTACAGTTTTACGTTTACCTTTTCTTGTTCTAGAGTTGTTCTTAGTTCTTTGTCCTCTTAATGGTAACCCAGCTCTATGACGGATTCCTCTAAAACATCCAATATCCATCAAACGTTTGATGTTTATTTGGATTTCTGAACGTAACTCACCCTCAATAGTGTAAGTTCCTGCTTGTTCACGAATTGCTCCGATTTGAGCATCTGTCCAATCTTGAACTTTGATGTTCTCATCTACTCCAGCATTTGCTAAAATCTCTTTAGCTCTAGTTTTACCAATTCCAAAAATATAAGTTAACGCGATTACACCACGTTTGTTCTTTGGAATGTCAATACCTGAAATTCTTGCCATAACTAACCTTGTCTTTGTTTGAATCTAGGATTCTTTTTATTGATTACATATAATCTGCCTTTTCTACGCACAATCTTGCACTCGGCACTTCTCTTTTTTATTGATGCTCTTACTTTCATCGTAATGATATTTTAGTATCTATAAGTAATTCGAGCCTTAGATAAATCATAAGGACTCATTTCTAACTTAACTTTATCTCCTGGCAATAATTTAATATAATGCATACGCATTTTACCCGAGATGTGTGCAGTAACAATATGACCATTTTCTAACTCAACTCTAAACATTGCGTTAGATAATGCTTCAGTAATTGTACCGTCTTGTTGTATTGACGCTTGTTTTGCCATAATTAAATTGTCGCTCTTCTTTTAGTTCCAGTTTTCATTAGACCGTCATAATGTCTGTTTAGCAAATACGAGTTAATTTGTTGGATTGTGTCAATTGCAACACCTACCATAATAATTAACGAAGTACCTCCATAAAACAGAGCCCAGTTTTGTTGAACACCGAAATGAACTACAATGGCTGGGAAAACAGCCAGCAAAGCTAAGAAAATAGATCCAGGTAACGTAATTTTTGACAAAATACTATCTAATTTTTCTGCAGTTTCTACTCCAGGCCTTACTCCTGGTATAAATCCACCGCTTTTTTTAAGGTCATCCGCCATTTTATTTGTTGGAATTGTAATAGCTGTATAGAAATAACTAAACACTATTATTAATAAACAAAATAAAATATTGTATCCCCATCCGTTAAAATCAGATAATGCATTAAATACTGTTTGTACTGTTCCTTCTGAATTTCTTGCTACTAATCCTGGAACAAACATAATTGCTTGTGCAAAGATAATAGGCATTACTCCAGCAGAATTTAATTTTAGTGGAATATACTGTCTTGCTCCTTGAGCATCATCTATACTACCAACCACAGTACGTCTTGCATACTGAACTGCAATTTTTCTAACTGCTGTTACTAATAATATACTTGCTAAAATAATTAACAACCATACTACAATTTCTAAAAGGATCATCATAAATCCTCCTGAACCAGCATCATATTTAGAAATAAATTCTTGCATAAATGCACCTGGGAATCTAGCTATAATACCAATCATAATTAATAATGAAATACCATTACCTATTCCTTTTTCAGTAATACGCTCACCTAGCCACATTGCAAAAACTGTACCTGCAGTCAATAAAATCATTGAAGAAATCCAGAACATTCCACCTTGACCTAAAAGGTAAGCTTCAGCAGGAATACCTAAAGAAGGTAAACTTGTTAAATAAGCTCCACCTTGTACAATAGTAATTCCTATTGTTAACCAACGTGTGATTTGATTGATCTTATTTCTTCCGCTTTCACCATCTTTCTGCAATTTTTGTAAATAAGGAACTGCAATCCCCATTAACTGAACTACAATAGATGCTGATATATATGGCATAATCCCAAGAGCCATTATAGAAGCTCTTGAGAATGCACCACCTGTAAATGCGCTTAATAAACCTAAAAGTCCATCTGATGTTTTATCGCCTAAAGCTGTTAACTGTTGAGGATCTATTCCAGGTAGTGTTACCTGTGCCATAAATCTGTATACAGCCATCAAACCTAATGTTAAAAGGATTTTAGTTTTTAACTCGTCGATAGACCAAATGTCTTTTATAGTTTGGATAAATTTCTTCATCTAAGTTTATTATGATTATAAGATTACAGCTTCACCACCAGCAGCTTCAATAGCCGCTTTTGCAGTTGCAGTAAATTTGTGTGCAGTTACACTTAATTTCGCTTTTAACTCACCACCACCTAATATTTTTACTAAGTCATTTTTGCTTGCTAAACCGTTATCAACCAATACAGTTAAATCAACTGTATCTGTAACTTTTCCATTTTCTACTAAAGACTGTAATTTATCTAAATTGATACCATTGTATTCCTTACGGTTTACATTAGTAAATCCAAACTTAGGTACTCTTCTTTGTAATGGCATTTGCCCTCCTTCAAATCCTACTTTTCTAGAATATCCAGAACGAGATTTTGCACCTTTGTGTCCTCTTGTAGCAGTACCTCCGTGACCAGAACCTTCACCTCTAGCAATACGTTTACCACTTTTTACAGAACCCTTAGCAGGTTTTAAATTATCTAAACTCATCTTTTTATAACTTATTTAACTTCTTCTACAGAAATTAAGTGTTTAACTTTATTAACCATTCCTACAATTGAAGGTGAAGCATCATGCTCAACAACCTTACCAATTCTAGTTAAACCTAACGCTTCTAAAGTTCTTTTTTGAACTTGCGTACGATTTATTTGGCTCTTTACTTGTGTTATTTTAATTTTTCCCATGGTATTCAATATTAACCGTTAAATACTTTGTCCAAAGAAATTCCTCTCTCAGCAGCCACAGCTTGTGGGCTTCTTAATTGTAATAAAGCATCAAAAGTTGCTTTTACTACGTTATGAGGGTTAGATGATCCTTGAGACTTAGATAATACATCGTGTACACCAACTGATTCTAATACCGCACGTACAGCACCACCAGCAATAACTCCGGTACCATGAGATGCAGGTAATAATAATACCTTAGAACCACCAAATTTACCTTTTTGTTCGTGAGGTAAAGTAGCGCTCATTAATGGAATACGAACTAAGTTTTTCTTAGCTTCTTCTACAGCCTTAGCAATTGCAGATGCAACATCTAAAGATTTACCAGATCCGTAACCTACTACACCTTCACCGTTTCCTACTACAACAATAGCAGAAAATCCAAAAGTACGTCCACCCTTTGTAACTTTAGTTACACGGTTTACAGCTACTAAGCGATCTACTAATTCTAATCCGCTTGGCTTAACTCTTTCTACGTTTTTATATCCTTGCATAATATAACTTTCTTAAAATTTTAAACCAGCTTCTCTAGCTGCTTCAGCTAATGCTTTAACTCTACCATGGTATAAATAACCATTTCTATCAAATGCAACTATTTCAACTCCTGCAGCTGTAGCCTTTTCACCAATAGACTTACCTACTAATGCAGCAACTTCAATTTTTGAACCTTTTGCTTCGATTTCTTTATCTCTTGATGACACAGATACGATAGTAACTCCTGCGTTGTCATCAACTAATTGAGCGTAAATTTCTTTATTGCTTCTAAATACAGATAATCTTGGTTTAGATGCTGTACCTACAGAAATTTTTCTAATTCTACGCTTAATTCTTTGTCTTCTTTCAAGCTTTGATAATGCCATAATGCTATAAATTATGCAGATTTACCTGCTTTTCTTCTTAATTCTTCACCTACAAACTTAATTCCTTTTCCTTTGTATGGCTCAGGTGCACGGAAAGAACGAATCTTTGCAGCTACTTGACCTACCAATTGCTTATCGAAAGAAGTAAGTTTTACGATTGGGTTTTTACCCTTATCAGAGATAGTTTCTACTTTAACTTCTGGTGCAATATCTAAAACAATATTGTGTGAGAAACCAATAGCTAAATCTAAAACATTTCCTTGGTTTGAAGCTCTATATCCAACCCCAACTAATTCTAATTGCTTAGACCATCCGTTAGAAACACCTTCAATCATGTTGTTGATTAAAGCTCTGTATAAACCATGCTTAGCTTTGTGAGTTTTAGATTCAGAAGGACGATCTAATACTAATACACCTTCTTCTTCTTTAATACTGATACCGTCAGTAATTTCTTGAGTTAATTCTCCTAATTTCCCTTTTACAGTAACTGTGTCTCCGTTAATAGTAACAGTAACACCAGCTGGAATTGCGATTGGGCTTTTTCCTATTCTTGACATACTATTCTATTTTTTAATATACGTGACAAATTACTTCTCCACCTACTTTTTCACGCTTAGCTTGCTTAGAAGTCATTACTCCTTTAGAAGTAGATACTATTGCAATTCCTAATCCGTTTAAAACTCTAGGTAAATCTTCAACACCTACATACTTACGTAATCCTGGTGTAGAAATTCTTTCAATTTTCTTAATAACTGATTCGTTAGTTTCAGGATTATATTTTAAAGCTATTTTAATAGTACCTTGCGCAGTACCTTCTTCAAATTTATAGCTTAAAATGTATCCTTGGTCAAATAAAATCTCAGTGATTGCTTTTTTAACCTTTGATGCAGGAATCTCCACTACTCTGTGTCCTGCTAAATAAGCATTTCTTACTCTTGTTAAGTAATCTGCTATTGGATCTGTATACATAATAATTTGTATTGGTTTAGATTATCACCCTGAAACAAGTTCAGGGCTAGCATCTAAAATTAATTCTTAAAAATTTTACCAACTTGCTTTTGTCACACCTGGGATTAATCCTTGGTTTGCCATTTCACGGAAAGTTACACGAGAAATACCAAACTGACGCATATAACCTTTTGGTCTTCCTGTTAACTTACAACGATTATGACCACGTACAGGAGAAGCGTTCTTTGGCAACTTCTGTAATGCTTCATAATCTCCAGCTTCTTTTAAAGCCTTACGTTTTTCAGCATATTTAGCAACTGTTTTAGCTCTTTTTCTCTCACGAGCTTTCATTGATTCTTTTGCCATGATTAGTTCTTTTTAAATGGTAAACCTAATTCTGTTAATAATGATTTAGCTTCTTTATCAGTAGCGGCCGAAGTTACAAAAGTAATATCCATCCCACCAATTTTTTTCACTTGATCAATATTTATTTCAGGGAAAATTATTTGCTCAGTAATACCTAAGTTATAATTTCCTCTTCCGTCAAAACCAGTAGCTTTAATACCGTCAAAATCTCTTACACGCGGTAAAGAAGCAGTGATTAGTCTGTCTAAAAATTCGTACATTTTAGTTCCACGTAAAGTAACTCTTGCTCCAATAGGCATACCTTTACGTAATTTAAATGTTGCGATATCTTTTTTAGATAAAGTTGCAACTGCTTTTTGTCCAGAAATAGTAGTTAACTCGTCAACTGCATAATCTACTAATTTCTTATCTGCAATAGCAGCACCAACACCTTTAGAGATCACTATTTTCTCTAACTTTGGTACTTGCATAATATTGCTATATCCGTACTCTTCAGTTAAGGCAGCCTTAATTCTGTCAGTGTACTCTTGTTTAAGTCTTGGAATATAACTCATATTAAATAGCTTTTTCTGATTTTTTAGAAATACGCACTTTTTTACCGTCTTCTACTTTATAACCAACTTTGGTGATGTTTCCATCTTCTAAAATTGCTAAATTAGAAATAGGTAAAGCAGCTTCTTTCTTTACAATTCCACCTTGAGGGTTTTGAGCACTTGGTTTGGTGTGCTTAGATACTAAGTTTACACCTTCTACAATTGCTTTGTTTTTATCAGTAATAATAGATACTACTTTCCCTTCTTTTCCCTTATGATCTCCAGCAATCACTCTTACTGTATCTCCTGATTTTATTTTAATCTTTGCCATCTTTTACAAATATTAAAGCACCTCAGGTGCTAATGATACAATTTTCATGAATTGTTTATCACGAAGTTCTCTTGCTACAGGTCCAAATACACGTGTTCCAGACATTTCTCCAGTCGCATTTAACAACACACATGCGTTGTCATCAAAACGAATATAAGAACCATCTTTTCTTCTTACTTCTTTAGAAGTACGAACAACAACAGCTTTAAATACTTGACCTTTTTTTGCGTTACCATTTGGAGTTGATGACTTTACAGTCACAACAATTTTATCTCCAATTGAAGCGTAACGCTTTCCTGTTCCTCCTAAAACACGGATCACTAAGACCTCTTTAGCTCCAGTGTTATCTGCTACGTTTAATCTTGATTCTGTTTGTAACATACTATTTAGCTCTTTCTAGGATTTCTACTAATCTCCAACGTTTAGATTTACTTAAAGGTCTTGTTTCCATGATTCTTACAGTATCTCCAATGTTGCAGTCGTTTTGCTCATCGTGTGCAACGTATTTCTTCGTATTTAATACGAACTTTCCATACATTGGGTGTTTCACTTTTTTTACCTCAGCAACAACAATAGATTTGTCCATTTTGTTACTAGATACAACACCAATTCTTTCTTTTCTAAGATTTCTATTTTCCATCTTGTAAAAATACTTATTGTCTGTTAGTTAACTCAGTAGCTACTCTTGCTACAGTTTTTCTAAGCGCTCTCAACTCTAAAGGATTCTCTAATGGAGAAATAGCATGAGCCATCTTAAGATCAGTGTAGTTCTTTTTAAGAGAATCTAACTTCTCTTGTAAGTCTGCAACTGACAATTCTTTAATTTCTGATTGTTTCATTTGTCTTAGATATTAAGCGTTATCATAATCTCTCGCAACAACGAACTTAGTTTTAACTGGCATTTTTTGAGCTGCTAAGCGTAATGCTTCTTTAGCAACATCGAAAGGAACTCCTCCGATTTCAAACAATATTCTACCAGGCTTAACTACGGCTACGAAATACTCAGGAGCTCCCTTACCTTTACCCATACGTACCTCTAAAGGCTTTTTTGTAATAGGCTTATCTGGGAAGATTTTAATCCATAACTGACCTTCTCTTTTCATATAACGTGTCGCAGCAATACGACCTGCTTCTATTTGTCTAGAGGTAATTAAGGCTTGCTCTAAAGATTTGATCCCGAACATTCCAAAAGCTAACTGATTCCCTCTTTGAGAATCACCGCTCATATTACCTTTACCTTTCTGTACCTTACGATACTTTACTCTTTTAGGCTGTAACATTTCTAAATTCTAATTTTTGTGAAAAATTATTTTCTTCTACGAGGTCCTTTCTTAGCTCCTGCGTTAGCTCCACCTTTTCCTCCTGACTTTTTAGCCAAGCCTACTAATGGAGATAATTCACGTTTACCATAAACCTCACCTTTCATAATCCATACCTTAACTCCGATTCTACCGTAAGTTGTATGGGCTTCTACCAAAGCATAGTCAATATCAGCTCTAAAAGTAGATAAAGGAATTCTACCTTCTTTATAGTGCTCAGAACGTGCCATTTCAGCACCATTTAAACGACCTGAAATTTGGATTTTTATCCCTTCAGCATTCATACGCATAGTAGCAGCAATAGCCATTTTTATTGCACGTCTGTATGAAATTCTATTTTCAATTTGACGAGCAACACTTGCAGCCACTAAATTAGCGTCTAATTCTGGACGTTTAATTTCAAAAATATTGATTTGTACTTCGTTTCCAGTTAATTTTTTTAACTCCTCTTTTAACTTGTCTACCTCTTGTCCTCCTTTACCGATAATAATACCTGGTCTAGCAGTAGTGATAGTAACGGTTACAAGCTTAAGAGTACGTTCAATAATTATTCTAGAAACACTAGCTTTGTATAATCTTGCATTTAAGTACTTTCTTATCTTATTGTCTTCAGCAATTTTATCTCCGTAGTCATTACCTCCGTACCAGTTTGAGTCCCATCCTCTGATGATTCCTAAACGATTTCCTATTGGATTAGTCTTTTGTCCCATTTCTACTTTTGATTATTTGCTTTCAACATTTTTACTTCCCAACACAATAGTAACGTGGTTAGAACGCTTACGAATTCTATGTGCACGACCTTGTGGAGCTGGTCTTAATCTTTTCAACATTGCTGCAGAATCTACAGTAATTGTTTTAACATATAAGTTAGCTTCTTCTAAACTTGCATCCTCGTTTTTTGCTTGCCAATTTGCAATAGCAGACAATAATAATTTTTCTACGTTTATAGATGCTTCTTTAGAGCTAAATTTCAAGATTTGTAAAGCTTTTTCAACTTCTACTCCTCTTACTAAATCAGCCACCAATCTCATTTTTCTTGGTGATGTAGGACAACCAGTCAATTTAGCGAAAGCAACATCTTTCTTTGCTTCCTTGATCTGTTTTGCCATATTATGTTTACGAACTCCCATATCCTACTATTTTTTTCCTTTATTTTTCTTGTCTGCACCGTGACCTCTAAAAGTACGTGTTGGTGAAAACTCTCCTAATTTATGACCTACCATGTTTTCAGTAACATATACTGGTACAAATGTTCTTCCGTTGTGAACTCCAATAGTTTGTCCAACGAAATCTGGAGTAATCATAGAAGCTCTTGACCAAGTCTTGATAACTTCTTTGCTTCCTGCTTCAGCATTAGCGATAACTCTTTTTTCAAGTTTGTGGAATATGAAAGGTCCTTTCTTTAATGAACGTGCCATGTCTTATTATTTTTTTCTACGTTCTAAAATATACTTATTACTCGCTTTTGTCTTAGATCTAGTCTTGTATCCTTTAGCAGGTATACCATTTCTTGATCTTGGATGACCTCCAGAAGAACGTCCTTCTCCACCTCCCATTGGGTGATCAACAGGGTTCATTCTTACAGCGTTTGTTCTTGGTCTTCTACCTAACCATCTAGATCTACCTGCTTTACCAGAAACTAATAATTGGTGATCTGAGTTAGATACAACTCCAATTGTTGCCATACATGTTAACAATATTAATCTTGTTTCACCTGACGGTAACTTAACAGTAGCATACTTTCCTTCTTTTGCCATTAATTGCGCAAAAGAACCTGCAGAACGAGCCATTACAGCTCCTTGACCTGGTCTTAATTCAATACAACAAATAGTTGTACCTAAAGGAATGTTTGCCAAAGGCATTGCATTACCAACATCTGGAGTAACTGCTTCTGCTCCAGACACAATAGTTTGACCTACTTGTAAACCTGCTTGAGCAATAACATATTTTTTCTCTCCATCAGTATATTCTACTAATGCAATAAATGCAGTACGATTTGGATCATACTCAATTGTTTTCACAGTAGCTTCAACACCGAACTTATCTCTATTAAAATCGATAATACGGTATCTTTTCTTATGACCACCACCTACGTAGCGCATTGTCATTCTACCACTGTTGTTTCGACCTCCAGATCTTTTTTTCGGTGCCAATAATGACTTCTCCGGCTTATCAGTAGTAATGGCGTCGAACCCATTTACTACTCTAAAACGCTGACCTGGTGTGATTGGTTTTAATTTTCTAACTGACATGTTAAAATTTAAAATTATTTATTAATTAAATATTGCTATAAAAGTCAATATTCTCTCCTTCTGCCACCTCAACGATAGCTTTTTTATATGCAGAAATTTTCGACTCAACTACACCTTTCTTTGTGTATTTTGTCGAACGTTTTACTGGATATACCATTGTTCTTACTTTCTCAACTGAAACACCATAAGTAGCTTCTACTGCTTCTTTAATTTCAATCTTGTTAGCTTTTAAATTCACAACAAAAGCATAACGATTTAATAATTCGCTATCTTTTGTTGCTTTTTCTGTAATAATAGGTTTTATTAAAATACTCATATCTGTACCCTATTTACTTAAATTAGCTTCAATACCTGCAATTGCACCTTCTAACAAAACAACTTTACTAGCATTCAATAACTTGTAAGTGTTTAATTCTGAACTAGTTACAACTTCAGACCCTTTTAAATTTCGTGAAGACAAATATACATTATTATTTGACTCTCCCAACACAAATAGAGATTTTTTATTATCTAACTCTAAAGCTTTCAATACGTTAATGAAATTTTTAGTGTTTGGTGCTTCAAAGTTGAAGTCTTCTATAACGATAATATTTGACTCTTTTGCTTGTAAACTAAAAGCAGATTTTCTAGCTAATCTCTTTAAGTTTTTGTTTAATTTGAAAGAATAATCTCTTGTTCTTGGTCCAAATACTCTACCTCCTCCTCTGAAAACAGGAGATTTAATAGATCCTGCACGTGCAGTACCTGTACCTTTTTGTTTTTTAATCTTTCTTGTAGACCCAGCAATCTCAGCTCTTTCTTTAGCTTTGTGCGTTCCTTGTCTTTTATTTGCCAAATGTTGCTTTACATCTAAGTAAACTGCATGATCGTTTGGCTCTATAGCGAATACTGCATCAGATAATTCAACCTGACGTCCTGTATCTTTCCCTGTATAATCTAAAACTGCTACTTTCATTATTTCTCGATAGTTAAGTAAGAGTTTTTAGCACCAGGAACACATCCTTTTACTACAATTAAGTTCTTGTCAGCAACAACTTTTAAAACTCTTAAGTTTTCAACTTTAACTTTATCTCCTCCCATTCTTCCTGCCATACGCATTCCTTTGAATACACGTGCAGGATAAGATGCAGCACCAATAGATCCTGGAGCTCTTAAACGGTTATGTTGACCGTGGGTAGCTTGACCTACTCCTCCAAATCCATGACGTTTTACAACCCCTTGGAAACCTTTACCTTTAGAAATTCCCGACACATCAACGAATTCTCCTTCAATAAATAGATCTACACCAACTGTATCTCCTAAATTCAACTCCTCATCAAAACTAAATTCAACAACTTTCTTCTTAGAAGTAGTACCAGCTTTTGCAAAGTGACCTTGTAAAGCTTTGGTAGTATTCTTTTCAGACTTGTCATCGAAACCTAATTGGATAGCAGAATAACCATCTACTTCCTCAGTTCTGACTTGGGTAACTACACATGGACCAGCTTGAATTACAGTACAAGGAATATTTTTCCCGTTCTCATCAAAAATGCTAGTCATTCCGATTTTTTTTCCTATTAACCCAGACATTATTATTAATTAATTATTGTTATTAAATTTTATATTCTATAAGAGACAGAAAAACCGGCCTAATTAAAATTAGGCTGGTTTTTCTTATCTATTAAGTTTTATCAAACTTTGATTTCTACTTCTACTCCAGAAGGTAATTCTAATTTCATTAAAGCATCAATAGTCTTAGATGAAGAACTATAAATGTCTAATAATCTTTTATAAGAAGATAATTGGAATTGCTCTCTAGATTTCTTGTTTACGTGTGGAGAACGTAATACAGTAAAAATCTTTTTATTTGTTGGTAAAGGAATAGGACCGTTTACAACAGCTCCTGTAGACTTTACCGTCTTTACGATCTTCTCAGCAGACTTATCTACTAAGTTGTAGTCGTAAGACTTTAATTTTATTCTGATTTTTTGACTCATTTTCTAATGTTTTAAAATTAAGCTTTAGAAGCTGCAATTACCTCTTCTGAAACGTTAGCAGGTGTTTGTGCATAGTGAGAGAACTCCATTGTAGAAGTTGCTCTACCTGATGATAACGTACGTAAAGTAGTTACATATCCAAACATTTCTGATAACGGCACATCAGCTTTAACAACTTTTGCTCCTCCTCTATCACTCATATCGTTAACTTGACCTCTACGTCTGTTTAAGTCACCAACAATATCTCCCATGTTTTCTTCTGGAGTGATTACATCCATTTTCATAATTGGCTCTAAGATGATTGCTCCCGCTGCTTTAGCACAAGCTTTATATCCTAATTTTGCAGCCAATTCAAATGATAAAGCATCAGAATCTACCGGGTGGAAAGATCCATCCTTTAAAACAATTTTTAACGAATCCATTACGAAACCAGCTAAAGGTCCATTTTGCATAGACTCTTTAAATCCTTTTTCTACAGCTGGAATGAATTCCTTAGGAATACGTCCACCTTTAATTTCATCAACAAATTGTAATCCAGTTCCTTCAAAATCTTCATCAACAGGTCCCATAGTAAATACAATATCACCAAACTTACCACGACCTCCAGATTGCTTTTTATAAACTTCTCTGTGCTCTGTAGTTTTTGTTACAGCTTCTTTGTACTCTACTTGTGGTTGTCCTTGATTTACTTCAACTTTGAACTCACGTTTCATACGATCAACTAAAACCTCTAAGTGCAATTCTCCCATTCCTGAAATTACTGTTTGACCAGAAGCCTCATCAGTTTTTACAGTAAATGTAGGATCCTCTTCAGCTAACTTAGATAAGGCTAACCCCATCTTGTCAACATCTGCCTTAGTTTTAGGCTCAATAGAAATACCAATTACTGGAGCAGGGAAATCCATACTCTCTAATATAATCGGTGCATCTAATGCAGACATAGTATCTCCAGTTTTAATATCTTTAAATCCAACAGCAGCCCCAATATCTCCAGCCTCAATATAGTCGATAGAGTTTTGTTTGTTAGCGTGCATTTGGTAGATACGAGAAATACGTTCCTTTTTACCTGAACGGTTGTTCAATATATAAGAACCAGCATCTAAACGTCCTGAATAAGCACGGAAAAAAGCCAAACGTCCTACGAAAGGATCGGTAGCAATTTTAAACGCTAATGCAGCAAATTTATCTTTTACATCTGGTTTTCTTCTTTCTTCTTGTTCTGTTTCTGGGTTTGTACCTACAATATTATCTCTATCTAAAGGAGATGGTAAATAACGACAAACAGCATCTAACAAGAACTGAACTCCTTTGTTTTTGAATGAAGATCCACAAATCATAGGAATAATTGCCATATCCATTACAGCAGCTCTTAAAGCAGCATGTACTTCATCTTCTGTAATAGAGTTTTCATCTTCCATAAACTTCTCTAACAAGTTTTCATCGTACCCTGCAACCTCTTCAATCAATCTAGCACGAGCTTCAGCAGCTTCATCAACTAAATCTTCAGGAATATCAATTTCGTCAAAAGTAGCTCCTTGAGTTTCATCATGCCAAACAATAGCTCTGTTTTTAACTAAATCTACAATACCTCTAAAATCATTTTCTTCACCAATTGGCAATACGATTTCAACAGCATTAGACCCTAACATTTCTTTTACTTGGTTACATACATTAGCAAAGTTAGATCCTTGACGGTCCATTTTGTTAACGAAACCAATACGTGGCACTTTATAGTTATCTGCTAATCTCCAGTTAGTTTCTGACTGTGGCTCAACAC
Source organism: Wenyingzhuangia sp. IMCC45467 (assembly GCF_054111205.1). The sequence goes on along the minus strand of NZ_CM134196.1, from coordinate 2,948,806 downwards.
CATCAACAGCACTAAATAAGAAAACCAAACCATCTAACACACGTAAAGAACGGTTTACCTCAACTGTAAAGTCAACGTGCCCCGGAGTATCAATAATATTAAAGTGATATCCTTTAGTATCTGGTAACGGCTTTGCATTCTCCATAGGAAACTGCCATTCACAAGTAGTTGCAGCAGAAGTAATTGTAATTCCTCTTTCTTGCTCTTGCTCCATCCAGTCCATAGTTGCAGCACCATCATGCACCTCTCCAATTTTGTGAGATACACCTGTATAATACAATATACGTTCTGTAGTAGTAGTTTTTCCTGCATCAATATGCGCAGCAATACCAATATTTCTTGTAAGTTTTAAATCTCTAGCCATTTCTATTAAAATCTAAAATGTGAAAATGCTTTGTTAGCTTCTGCCATCTTGTGAACATCCACTCTCTTTTTAACAGCAGCTCCTTCTTCTTTTGCAGCAGCTAATACTTCTGCAGCCAATTTTTGAGCCATAGTCTTTTCATTTCTCTTTCTAGAGTAAGAAATTAACCATTTCATTGCCATAGAAACCTTACGGTCTGGTCTAATTGGCATTGGAATTTGAAAAGTAGCACCCCCTACACGACGGCTACGTACTTCTACTTGAGGCATTACGTTAGATAATGCATCTTTCCATATTTCTAATGAAGATTTTTCTTCTTCTTCACCTTTTTTATTTTCTACAATCTCTAATGCATCGTAAAAAATCTTGAACGCTGTAGATTTCTTTCCATCCCACATTAAGTTATTCACAAAACGTGTTACCAACTGATCGTTAAACTTTGGATCCGGTAAAAGAATTCTCTTTTTTGCTCTCCTTTTTCTCATGTTTTCTTAAGAATTTAAAAGATTATAGATTATTTTTTTGGACGCTTTGTTCCATACTTAGATCTACGTTGAGTTCTTCCCTCAACACCAGCTGTATCTAAAGCTCCACGTACTACGTGATACTTTACCCCTGGTAAATCTTTTACTCTTCCTCCCCTTACTAATACTATCGAGTGCTCTTGTAGGTTATGTCCTTCTCCTGGAATGTAAGCGTTTATCTCATTACCATTTGTCAATCTAACACGGGCTACTTTACGCATTGCCGAGTTAGGTTTCTTAGGTGTTGTAGTATAAACACGCGTACATACTCCACGACGTTGTGGACATGCCTTCAAAGCAGCCGATTTACTCTTCTTAGTAACTTGGGCTCTTCCTTTTCTAACTAATTGTTGAATAGTTGGCATAAATTAATATATATATAACGTTTTAATATTTTCCCTCAGAATCATCTCCAAGGGCTTGCAAAAGTACAAATATTTTCTAATTAATCAAATATCAATGAGTTAATTTTATTTTTTAGTTATTTTTTGATTTTGAACCACATACTACAGAATGAATTTCAAAAAATTATTTTGTGATATTTAAACATAAAATATTACATCAAAAAAAGAAATCTATTAGTTTTGATTTTATGAAGATTTTAACATTCATTTTTATTTTTTCTTTACTCTTATTCTCTATTAAGCCTACTATGGCTCAGGAGAAAACCATGCATTTTGTAATAAAAGATAGTTTAGAAAGTGATATAACCATAAATAACATTCATGACTTTACCTTATTAGAAAAAAAATTAAACAACGAAGGTTATTATTTTTTTAACACAACACGTACCCAAAAAGACAGTATTAATAATTATTTAATTGACTTAGGGAGAAAAACTTCTGTAGTTGGTATTAAGAAAATACCCTATAGAATTCAGCAAATATTAAAAACAAAAAAAGAGACTATATATATAAGCCCTAACAACATTACCAAATGGATGGAAAGCATCAATAATGATTTTGATAAACAAGGTGAAAATTTTACAGAAATAAAACTAACAAATCACTACTTAAAAAATGATACTTTATTTTGTAACTTACTCATTAATCAATCTAACAAAAGACACATCACCAAAACCATTGTAAAAGGCTACAACCGTTTCTCTAAAAGGTTTTTGAAATACTACATTTCATCAAAAAAACCATTCAGCAAAGAACTTTTAAATACTACGGAGAAAAAAATCAATCAACTAAACTTTGTAAAAAACAAAAAGAAACCTGCTGTTTTGTTCACCAAAGATTCCACGCACTTGTATTTATATCTTGAAAAAGTAAAAGCAAACAAACTTGATGCTCTATTAGGTTTTAGCAACAAAGAAGGACAAAACAAAATAAAGTTTAATGGTTATGTAGACATCTCGTTAACCAACACTTTACACAAAGGAGAAACATTTGCTTTTAAATGGAACAACACTGGTGAAGATCAACAAGAGGTGGATTTACTAATTGACAACCCCTATATTTTTAACTCTCCTATACATGCTGGCTACAACTTGAATATTTTTAGACGAGATAGTACTTTTGTAAACACACAACATAAGTTTACCCTGGGTTACAAACCCCACTATAAACATTTAATTAATGCTTATTATCACACTGAAAACTCTTCTACATTAAACATATCTAGCGATAATATTACTGAGTACAAAAAAAATGTTTTTGGAACACAATATATATACAACGAATTAAACAGTTTTGGTATTTCTAAAACCAAAGTAAAACTAGATATTGGATTGGGAACAAAAAATGAACCTACAAGAACCATTCAACAACAAACTTTTAAAAGTGATATCATTTATTCATTTGAAGTCAGTTCTACCAATCAAATATTTTTAGAGAACAGAAATGCATATTTACGTTCACCTTACAAAAACATTAACGAACTATACCGAACAGGTGGAGCTACCACTATGCGTGGATTTTTAGAACAAAGTATTATTGCTCATTTATATAACTACGCAAACATTGAATATAGATATTTTACCAATATTACTAGCTACCTTTATGGTTTTAGCGATGTTGGATATTTTAAAAACATAAACCAAGAAAACAATTTATTAAGTTTTGGTTTAGGTTATACATTAGGGATTCCATCTGGATTGATGAAAATTAGTTATGCTGTTGGAAAAAACCAAAACACTAGTTTTAATTTAAACAACGGATTGTTCCATATTAATTTTGTGACGATTTTTTAACATTAGCACAAAGTATTAAGCACAGAGTACAAAGCAAATAACTATAAAAACTAATTAATTACATATATTGAAACTTTATACTTAATACTATAAACTTTACACTAAAGTAGTACATTTGCAACATGGAAAAACAAACATCAAAAATATTCGGTATCCGAGCAATTATTGAAGCTATTAATGCTGGAAGCTCTATCGACAAAGTTTTTTTACAAAAGGATGTAAACGGTACATTAATGACCGAGTTAAAACAATTGATAAAAAACAACAATATTACCTCTAGCATTGTGCCAATTGAAAAATTAGACAGAATGTCTAGAAACAATGTTCATCAAGGTGCAGCTGCACTCATCGCCCCTATTTCTTTTTATGATTTAGACAGTTTAATTACCAGTACTATTGAAAAAGGTGAAACTCCGTTGTTTATCTTATTAGATCAGTTATCTGATGTAAGAAATTTTGGAGCTATCATTCGTACTGCAGAATGTACAGGTGCTCACGGAATTATTATTCCCAAAACAGGGAACGCACCTATTAACGGAGAAACAGTAAAAACATCAGCAGGAGCCGCTTTTAATGTCCCTATTTGTAAGGTAGACCACATTAAGGATGCTATTTTTATGTTACAAGCTGCCGACATTCAAATTGTTTGTGCTACCGAAAAAACGGAAGAAACAATTTTTGATGGCGACTTTACAAAACCCACTGCTATTGTAATGGGATCTGAAGACAGAGGAATTAATCCTTCTATACTTAAAATTGCAGATGTAAAGGTTAAACTTCCTTTATTAGGTAAAATAGGTTCTTTAAATGTATCTGTTGCTTGTGGTGCTTTTTTATATGAAACTGTAAGACAAAGAATGAACAAATAACGAATTAGGAATACAACAATTTCTCTTTTCAACAATACTATCAAATTAGCTTTATTAATGAATATCAAACAAGAACTTGAAGCAAGAAGCGGAAACCAATGTGAGTTATGTACTACCACAGAAAATTTAAATGACTTTAGGTTAAAACCTAGTTTGATTGATACCTTAGATACTAATATATTAATATGTGACACTTGCAAAGATCAGATTGAAAATCCAGAAAACATGGATGCAAATCACTGGAGATGCTTAAACGATTCCATGTGGAGCGAACACAAAGCGGTACAAATTACAGCTTGGCGAATGCTACATAGACTAAAAGCTGAAGGCTGGCCACAAGACTTACTAGACATGATGTATTTTGAGGATACTGATTTACGTTTTGCCGAAGCTACAGGAGATCACTTAAGTGACGATGAAAAAATTATCCACAGAGACTCTAACGGAGCAATTCTTGAAAATGGAGACACTATTACTTTAATTAAAGATTTAGATGTTAAAGGTGGGGGAAACTTTACCGCCAAAAGAGGAACAGCTGTAAGAAATATTACTTTGGTGCATGACAATGCAGAACATATTGAAGGCCGTGTTGAAGGAACACATATTGTAATTTTAACAAAGTTTGTTAAAAAAGCCAATGCCCCACAACAGTCCTAAAGTAAAAAATATATTATGCATAAGCTCGTAGTTATTTATTGCTATGAGCTTTTTTGTTTTTATTACTTTTATATTATGACAACCTCCATTTCCAAATCAACTTTTAACCATCAAATAAAATTAGCTACAGAGCCCTTACCAGGGAGTTTTGCATATGCTACTCAATACAAACTACCGGTTAAAAAAAAGTATGAAGGAATGAATATTATCGATTTTTTTCTAAAACTTGTTCCTAGATCAAACAAAGAAACTTGGTTAACAAAAATTAAAAATCAAACCTTATTGGTTAACGGAAAACCTGCAACAACATTTACCCTTGTAAAAGGAGGAGATATTACAGAGCATACTTCTGAACCTAGAAAAGAACCATGGGTTAACAACAATATTGATTTATTGTTTAGCGATGAAAACATTATTATTATAAACAAACCTGCCCCACTTCCTATGCATCCTAGTGGTAGGTTTAACAAAAATAGTTTAACCGAAATTTTAAAACTTGCTTTCCCAAAAGAAGACTTAAAAATTATTCACAGACTAGATGCAAACACTACAGGTCTTGTCATTTTGGGCAGGAATAAAGAAATTGTTAAAACTATTGGAGAACAGTTTGAAAACAAATCTACACAAAAAAATTATTTAGCATTGGTAGAAGGAAATCCAACAACCAATAATTTTAACTCCAATACAAAAATAGGAACCAACAAAACATCTGGAGGAGCCAGGGAAAGTTCAGAAGAAGGAATTGATGCTTATACAGAATTTAAAGTTTTAGAAAGGTATCCAACCAAAAACACCACTTTATTAGAAGTTACACCTCATACAGGTAGAACCAATCAGATAAGGCTACATTTAGCAAACCTAAATCTTCCTATTGTAGGGGATGAAGGATATAAGGATAAGAATTATTTTAAAAATAATCCACTTACTTATTCTACCGACTGTTTGTTTTTACATGCCTGGAAATTAAAATTTTACTACAACAATACTTGTTTTACAATAAAGGCTCCTATACCAGAAAAGTTTTTAAAATAAAATTCACCAAAACAATGGTACATATATTGTTGTATTTTTAGAATACAAACTTTGTAAAAAGTAGTCAATATTATGAAGCTTAAATTAGAAGAAATAGACATACTCACCGAAATGAGCAAAGAAGAGTTTATACAAAACTATTTTAAACCACAAAAACCAGTTATTGTAAAGAATTACTCAAAAAATTGGCCAGCACATAGCAAATGGTCTCTAGACTATATGAAAAAAATTGCCGGAGATAAAGAAGTCCCTTTATATGATGATAGACCTGTAGACCCTAAAGCAAAGTTCAACAGTCCACATGCAAAAATGAAAATGACGGATTATGTAGATTTGTTAAAAAAAGAACCTACTAAATTCAGAATTTTTTTATGGAATATTTTAAAAGAAATCCCTCAGTTACAAAACGATTTTAAATACCCAGATGTTGGACTTACTTTTATTAAAAGTTTGCCTACTCTATTTTTTGGAGGTTACGACTCTTACACTTTTATGCATTATGATATTGATTTAGCTAATATTTTTCACTTCCACTTTGAAGGAAAAAAACAATGTATATTGTTTGACCAAAACCAAAACAAATACATGTATAAAGTCCCCAATTCTTTAATGACTCTTAGAGATATTGACTTTTCTAATCCTGATTTTGAAAAATTCCCTGCCTTAAAAAACGCAAGCGGTTATATTGCCAATTTAGAACATGGAGACATGTTATACATTCCAGAAGGATATTGGCACTACATGAGATATATTACGCCTGGTTTTTCTATGAGCTTAAGAACCATTGCTAAAAAACCATCAAATGTAGCAAAGGCTGTTTACAATATTGTTGTAATGAGAAATGTAGAAAATTTAATGAGAAAAACACTAGGAGAAAAGTGGATGAATTGGAAATATAAAAAAGCGGAAATGAACACCAACAAATACAACAACAGAGCTTCTTAAAAACTTGGCACGACTTTTCCTTTACTACCTTTATCATCACTTAAAAAACATTATTATATGAAAAAAATCAAATTAATTATAGCCGTAACTTTTATTGTTGTTTGTGGTTTTACAACCCTTAACGCACAAACCATATCTTTAACAGCCAAAGGAGAAGTTGAAGTAACTCCTGATATTGCATCAACCAATATTAGCATTACCAAAACAAATAAAAATGCTGATGACTTAAAAGAAATTATTTTAGACATTTCTAAAAATTTAAATCACAAACTTTTAAAGCTTAAAATTGACAAAAAAGATATTCAGACAAGCAACATACAAATTAACAAAGAGTATGATTGGGTAAAAAGCGAAAAAGTTTTTAAAGGATATAGAGCCAGCATTAGTACTTCCGTTACTTTTAGAGATTTAAAAAACCTAGAAAAAATATATGCTGATCTTCTAAGTAACGAAGATATCACCGTAAATGGAATTCAATATGATTACAGCAAAAAAGAAGAGGCTGAAAATGATGCTTACATAAAAGCACTAAGCAACGCTAATATTTTAGCAGATAAATTATCTAAAGAAATTGAAAATAGACCAAAACTTTTAACTTCAGATAACAAAAAAGTTAAAATAATTATTAACTCTATTAGCAATAACGGCGAAAGCCCTACACCAAGTCCAAGACCCGTAATGTACAAAACCAATGTTAGCTTTGAAGCTTCAGATAACATGGCAACCCCTTCAATTGATATCAATGCAGGAACCATTACTTATGTAAAGAGCTTAACTGTGGTTTACCAACTATTATAAAACAACATTATTAATTAACTACAAAGCCTTATCAAAAAAAAACGATAAGGCTTTTTTATGTAAATCGTTTATCTTGTTTACGACTATCTTTAAAACAAAACAATGAACAACATTATATTATATGGTGCCGATTGGTGTCCAGATTGCAGAAGAGCCAAATCTTACTTAAAAGAAAACAAGATTGATTTTAAATTTATAGATGTTGATTTAAATAAAAAGGCTACAGAAAAAGTAGAAACCATTAATAATGGAAAAAGAATTATTCCAACAATAATTATTAACAACAAACCTTATACAAATCCTAATAATGCAAAACTTGCTAGTGTATTAGGCATAAACACCAAAGGCCAGTTAATTTTATTTGGTGCCGATTGGTGTCCAGATTGTAGAAGAGCCAAAAGTTATTTAGATGATAACCAAATTAAATATCAGTTTATTGATGTAGACAAACATCAATGGGCTACTGATAAAGTAGAAAGCATTAACAACGGTAAAAGAATTATCCCTACCATTATTCTCAACAACAAACCATATACAAATCCGAACAACGCTAAACTAAAAGAACTTTTTAATATTGATGCCAACAAAGAGCACAAGGTATATGATAGCATTATTATTGGAGGAGGTGCTGCAGGATTAACTACAGCCATTTATGCACAAAGAGATAGATTTGATACTTTAATTTTAGAAAAGAAGAACATTGGAGGAAACGCATTTTTAACTGAAAAAATTGAGAACTACCCTGGTTTTAATGAAATTTCTGGACCTAAGTTGATGGAACGCATGGAACATCAAGCAAAAACATATGGTGCAGAAATAAAAACAGGTGAAGAAGTATCTGCCATTGAAAAAAAAGGAGAATTATTTGAACTCACTACCATTATGGGAACTTACCTTACAAAAACCATAGTACTGTCCACTGGATCTACCTACAGAAAATTAGGTATCCCTAATGAAAGAGATTTAATTGGCTCTGGTATTCATTTTTGTGCTACTTGCGATGGAGCATTTTATAGAGACAAAGTAGTTATTGTTATTGGTGGTGGAAATTCAGCCCTAGAAGAAGGAATTTTCTTAGCTGGATTCTGTAAAACCGTAAAAATCATCAATAGATCTTCAGAATTTAAAGCTTCTAAAACCTATGTAGAAAAGCTAAATACCATTAAAAATATTGAAGTTTACACCAACAACACTCCTCTTAAATTTACTAAAAATAATAAAAACCTATTTAAAGGAGTGATCATCAAAAACAATGAAACACAAGAAGAAAAGGAAATTACTGCCGATGGAGCTTTTATTTTTATTGGCTTAATTCCTAACACAAAAAGTTTTAAAGACATTGTCAGCCTAAATAAAAAGGGGTTTATCACTACCAAAAACTTAGCAGAAACCTCTGTAAAAGGTATTTTTGCTGCTGGAGACTGTAGGGAAGGTGCCATCGCTCAAGTAGCGGCAGCTACAGGAGAAGGGGTTTTGGCTAGTTACGGAATTAAAGATTATTTAAAATAAATTTTATAAAAAAAGTCTCATCAATTAATTGATGAGACTTTTTTATGTAAACAACAGAATGATCTTAATTATTAATTTCAACATTAATTTTAGCAGATAACTGATTGGTTAAATCAATCACATAAGATTTAAAAAAAGCTTCATCCTTAAATCTTTCATCACTTATTTCCCATCCTGCCACAGCATAATAACTAACTGGTTTATTGTTCTCTATTTTTAATTTTGCCAAGTAGGTTTTACTTAAATTTCCTGTATCTGGAGCATCTATATAACCTATATATAATTTTTTTGGTAAAATAATAGCCATTCCTAACCACCATTCTTTATTATAGGTTTGTTTGTCATGCGTATATAGCACTACAAAGTCATCATTTTCTTTTAAAACATGTAACGGCTTGTTATTGTTAATATTTACCAACCCAACAGCTAAATGTTCATCACCTTGTAAACCTGTTACCGACACGGTATTTTTATATCCGTACATTCCTGGCCAAATAGTTGTTTTTTCATGAACCGAATATTGATGTAAACTAGGCTTCCAATTTTGATAATCATACGTTAAAACAGATGTTACAGGCCCTTCTGTTTGAATTTTAAAAGTTGTTCTTTCAACATTATTAACAGAATCGTTTACAGTAACCCCTAACCTTAGCAAATTATCTTCTTGTATTAACGCATACCCCCCTAAACCAACAGAGTTTCCTACAGATAAAATATCTCTCCCCCAAAACTCCATTACATGATAATTATCCTCCACTGCTCCTTTATCATTAATACCAACATTTTCTGGAGACATTTTTGTTGTTTTTTTACCAAACAAATCTTTAGCATTTCTACCATCTAAATAATGCCTAAACCCTACTTTATCATTTTCCCAAGAAGGTCCATCTGTTTGATATTGTTGATACCCTAAACTTTTAGGCAACTCATTAGCCATTAAAACCTCTTGTAAAGCAGGCTTTACCACACTATCTTTAGCCATTCTTTTTCCAAACCTAGCACTGGTTCTAATTTTATAATTAGGCACTTCATCTACCCAACTCAACAGAACTGTTTTTACTTCTTGAGAAGAAAAATCAGTTACAAAAAACAATTCATCCCATACTCCATTGTCATCTACATCTATCAATTGTGAGGGAATTGTATCGGTATTAATTGTAACTAAAGGGTGCTTTTTAGCATTATTAATATCAACAGACAAGGAATTTCTTTCAATAGAAATGGGCTTATCTTTTAGGTCAAAGTTAGAGGTATTACTCAACACAATATTTGTTTGATTTGCCGTTTTACAGGACACAAATAAAAGTGTGGTGAGGGCTATTGATGAAATTACTTTTACCGATTTTTTCATTTTTCTATTTAATTACAAGTTGCACTAAATTAAAAATTATTCTTCAACATGATATGTAGACTCTGGAAAATTAACTTGATTGGTGTTTTCTAACATCACCATAGATTTATCTTTAGCAATAATCTTTACATTTTTTAAACTCCAGTTAGCACTATAATTAACTTCTCCTGCAGTTTCTGCTTGGATTTTAACATTATTTAGAGTAACGTTTTCAATAATAGAACTTTCTACACCATGTACATTAATGGCTATTTTTGCTCCTTTGACATCAATATTATTTAAGGTGATGTTTTTAAACGTAGGAATTCCTTTTTCTTTAGGAACACGTTTTAACATTTTTTTCCAGTGCAATGGAATTTCATCAGGATTAAACTCTTTTGGTAATTTTGAATAACTATAGTTTGGATTCCAATTCATTCCCACTTGCATAAAAGTACCTACACTATCCATTTTAATGTTTTCCATATAAATATCTTCAACAGTTCCTCCTCTATTGGTTGCCGATTTTATATTCAATCCATTTTTAGTACCCAATCCGTGAATATTAGATACATATACATGACGAATACTTCCTGATGTTTCACTACCAATTGTAAACAAACCAGCTCCTTGCCTTGCCATACAATCTTTAATTACCACATATTCGGTTGATTTGTTTACTCGTTGACCATCCCAATCTCTTCCTGCTTTTAAACAAAAATTATCATCATTACAATCAATATCACAATTCTGAACCAAAATCCATTTAGATGAATCTATATCAATTCCATCCGTACTTGGTCCATGCCCTCCAATATTATTTCTGATCACCAATCCATCTACAGTTACATATTTAGAATATAAAACTTGTACAGTCCAAAAACCAGCTCTTTGAATATTTAATTGTTTTACAAAAACATTTTCGGAATTAGACACCAATAAAGTTCTTGGTCTTTTTGCATCGTAATCTACAATCCAACGCAAACCTCTTGGTTCGTAATCGTTTTTACGTAAATCCCAATAATAATCCCAAAACACTTTACCCTGACCATCAATAATTCCGTCTCCTTCAAGCGAAACATTATTTTGATCTTTAACATTAATTAAAGCAGCTGGCCAAACCATTTCTATTCCTGCAATACGAGTGTCTATTTCTTTATAATCCTTAATATTTTCACTCCCTTTAATAGTTACTCCTTTAGGCACTAAAAACTTAATATTTGATTTGATAAAAACAGATCCTGATAAATACTCTCCTGGTTTAAAAGTAACCGTTCCTCCTCCATTTTTAGCACATTCATCAATTGTTTTCTGAATAGCTTTGGTATTTAAAGTGACCCCATCATTTACTGCTCCATAATTATTTACATAATATATATTACTCTGAACATCAAAGACCTTAGCACCTACTTTATCTACCCATGCTGGTTTAAATTTACTTGTTTCGTTGTTTTTCTCGCTTTCATTTTTCTTAGCTCCCTTACAAGAAATAACTAAGAAACAAACCAACACTAATAATAGAACTCTATAATTTTTCATGAATATTATTTAAAGGTTTAAATCTAAAATAAATTAGAAGAAATAGCATCCTGCACCTACATGAATAAACAATTGATACAAAACAAAAAACCCTTACTAAATTAATAGTAAGGGTTTATGTGATGGCAGAAGGATTCGAACCTTCGACCGCCTGCTTAGAAGGCAGGTGCTCTATCCAGCTGAGCTATGCCACCTAGTATTTTATATTCTAATTTATTTCTGAACTTAGTAAAGAATTACAATTTCTTGTTTTCCTTACGGGATGCAAATATATAACTTCTATTAAGATATTTAAAAATAAATTTCACTTTTTTTACATTTATTTTTAGGACTGATTATCATTCAACATGATAGAATATTTTTCTACAATAAAACAACAAAAGGTTTTTTGATAAAATCATCAAAAAACCTTTTGTATATATGTTAAAAAATATTTAAAATCTAACTTAAATAGATATATAAACTAACAACTATTAACAGAACCATTGCCCCTACTGGTTTTAAATATTTCCAAGGAGTAATGTCAACTTGTTTGGTATATTCTAACTCAAAGTCAGATTCTCTTGGTTTCACACGACTAAACCCATACAAAATCAAGACAGCTAGAACAAAAATAATCCCCATTAAGTGTAAGAAATGAGGGAAGAATATCCCTTTCTCTGTAAATATAGGCTTGATAATATATAAAGAAACTAAGTATGTTACCACACTAAATATAATAGCAATATTCGCTGCTTTTCCAGATACTCTTTTAGAAAAATATCCAACAATAATAATGGCTAAAATTGGCACACTATAAGATCCATTTAATTCTTGTAGGTAAGTAAAAATTCCTCCTTGAACTCCGTATAATAATGGAGCAATTCCCATTGAAAACAAAGCCAAAATAAAACCAAACGTTTTCCCTGCTTTAACCACTTGTCTTTCGTTTGCTTCTTTATTAATATATTCTTTATAAAAATCTAAACCAAACAAAGTAACAGAACTATTTAATGCACTGTTAAATGAACTTAAAATAGCCCCAAATAATACTGCTGCAAAGAAACCAATAAATGCTGTTGGCAATACTTTTCTTACCAACATAGGATAAGCCTCATCGGCATTAGCCAAATCACCATTAAAAATATAGAATGCAATAATTCCTGGTAGTGCAACAATAATTGGTCCTAAAATCTTAAGAAAAGCAGCTATAATTAATCCTTTTTGTCCTTCTTTTAAATTTTTAGCTCCTAAAGCTCTTTGAATGATAGCTTGGTTGGTTCCCCAGTAATAAAAGTTTACAATAATCATTCCCGTAAACAAAGTCCAAAATGGTACTGCAGAAGTTGCATCTCCAATAATCACAAATTTCTCTGGTAACTCTGTTGTTAAAATATCTAACCCTGTAAATACATTTCCATCTCCAATATACATCAAACCAAATATTGGAATTAAAGACCCACCAACAATTAATCCTACCGCATTAATAGAATCTGAAACAGCAACTGCTTTTAAACCTCCAAAAATTGCATAAATACTACCAATAATTCCAATAGCTAAAACGGTTACCCATAAAGTAGCTTCAGCAGTCATATTTAAAGCTTCGGGAATATCAAACATTGTATTAATTGCTAAAGCTCCTGAATATAATACAGTTGGCAACATAGAAATTGCATATCCTAATAGGAACAACAATGAAACAATTGTTTTTGTAACTTTTCCATATCTTTTTTCTAAGAATTGTGGAATGGTTGCAATTCCTCCTTTTAAATATCTTGGTAATAAAACAAAAGCAGTAAAAACCATTGCTATGGCAGCAACTACTTCATAAGCGATTACAGGTAAACCATCTGCAAACGAAACTCCGTTCAATCCAACAATTTGCTCTGTTGATAAGTTGGTTAATAATAATGACCCTGCAATTACAGGCCCTGTTAAACTTCTACCTCCTAAAAAATATCCATCAGATGATGTTTCGTCAGTTTTTCTAGTCGCTAAATACGAAATAAGCGCTACCAATAAGGTAAAGGCCACAAAAGAGATAATTCCCATAATTTTTTAATGTATTTTATTTTTTATATTAATAATTGATTGAATTGAATGCACAATTTACAAACTTCTTGCAATTATTTTACACTAAACCTAAAAACTGTTGATGATTTATAATTTTGCCCTGGCTCTAAAGTTACTGAAGGAAAATCTTCTTGGTTTGGTGAATCTGGGTAATGTTGCGTTTCTAAACAAAAACCTGTTCTGTGTCCGTAAGTACCTTCTTGTTTACTTGGTAAAGTTCCATCTAAAAAGTTCCCTGTATAAAATTGAATGGCAGGCTCATTAGTAAAGACTTCTAACAACCTTCCACTAGCTTTATCATAAGCAGAAGCAGCAAATCCAATGGCATCTTTTGTTTCATTTAAAACCCAACAATGATCATATCCTAAACCTCTTTTTAGCTGCTCATTATCATTGTTAATTTCTTTTCCTACTTGTTTAGCTTCTCTAAAATCAAAAGGATTACCAGTCACATCTCTTAATTCACCTGTAGGTATTAAAGTTGCATCTACAGGCAAGTATCTGTCTGCATTGATGGTTACATCATGATCTAAAATAGTTTTAGAAAAATCTCCAGATAAATTAAAGTATGAGTGTTGTGTTAAGTTTAACACTGTTTTTTTATCAGTAGTAGCACTGTAAGATACAGCTAAATCATTTTTATCTGTTAAAGTATAAGTAACTTCAACTTGTAAATTTCCAGGATATCCTTCTTCCATGTCCTTACTTAAATAAGAAAGTACTAATGAAGATGAATGCTCTGTTTGTTTTTCTGAAGCCTTCCAAACTTTTCTATGAAATCCTTCTGGACCTCCATGTAAATGGTTTTCTCCATCATTGGTTGCCAAAGTATATTCTTTTCCATCTAAAGAAAATTTTCCTTTCGCAATTCTATTTCCAAATCTACCAATAAGAGCTCCAAAATAAGGGTTAGGTTTTTCGTATTGTGCTAAGGAGTTAAATCCTAACACAACATCTTCTATAACTTGATCCTTATTTGGAACTTTTAATGATTTTATAATCCCTCCATAAGTAATCACACTAACTTCCATACCATTACTATTCTTTAATATATAGTTTTCAACAGGTATATGATCTTCTGTAGTTCCAAAAGACTCTTTGGTAATGGTTACCAATTTTACCGATTTAGCAACTTCTGTAGAAGCTTCTTTTTTCTTTCCATCTTTACATTGGACACTCACAAAAGAAACAAGCATTACTGCTGCTATGTACAAACTTTTTTTAAATAATTTCATGATACAATTTTGATATTAGTGTTAATAATTAATTTTATAGACCGTGCTGAAACGTATTGTAATATGCTTCGTTAGCGTTGATCTTATCTTTAAATTCTCTTACGGTTGTTTTGTCATCAATTACAAGTAATTCAATTCCTGCAATATCAGCCAAATCTTCCATATATTCTGTAGTAATTGCTTGACTATACACTGTATGATGTGCTCCACCAGCTAAAATCCAAGCCGTTGCAGCTACTTCTAAATCTGGTTTACAATCCCACAACACTCTTGCTACTGGTAAATTTGGTAAATCTGCCATTGGCTCTACAGCAGTTACTTCGTTTACAATTAACCTAAACCTGTTTCCCATATCTACTAAAGATACGTTGATAGCTTCTCCTGCAGGTGAATCAAACACCAATCTTGCAGGGTCTTCTTTTCCTCCAATTCCTAATGGATGAACTTCACATTTTGGTTTTCCACTAGCAATAGTAGGACAAATTTCTAACATGTGAGATCCTAAAACGTAAGATTTCTGTGGTGTAAAGTGATACGTATAATCTTCCATAAAAGAAGTTCCTTCTTCTAAACCGTAGTTCATCACTTTTAAAGCTCTTACCATTGCAGCTGTTTTCCAGTCTCCTTCTCCTCCAAATCCATAACCATCGGCCATTAATCTCTGAGTTGCAATTCCTGGAAGTTGCTTTAATTCTCCTAAGTTTTCAAAAGTATCTGTAAAGGCTTTAAACCCTCCTTCATCTAAAAAGGCTCTTAATCCTAATTCAATTTTAGCTGCATCTACTAATGATTGTCTTTGAGCTCCTCCTTCTAATAATGATGGAGTTAACTCATAAGATTCTTCATAAACTGCTAATAAATCATTTAATTCTTTATCAGTAATTTTCTCGATGTGTTTCACCACATCCGATGAATCAAATCCGTTTACAGAAAAACCAAAACGAATTTGTGCTTCTACTTTGTCTCCTTCAGTAACGGCAACTTCACGCATGTTATCACCAATTCTAGCTACTTTTAAGTTTTGTAATTCATCCCAACCTAAAACCACTCTAGACCAAATTCCTAATTTTTTCTGAACTGGTTCTGCTTGCCAATGCCCAACAACAACCTTACGTTTTTTACGCATTCTTGACATGATGAATCCAAACTCTCTATCTCCGTGAGCAGATTGATTTAAGTTCATAAAGTCCATATCAATAGTACTCCAAGGAATTTCAGCATTGAACTGAGTGTGTAAATGACAAATTGGTTTGTTAATAATACTTAACCCTCTAATCCACATTTTTGCAGGAGAAAAAGTATGCATCCAAGTAATTAAACCAATACAGTTTTTTGACTCATTTGCTTCAATACAAATATTTGTGATTTCGTCTGGCGTTTTTACTGTTGGTTTAAAAACAATCTTTACTGGTATGTGAGAGGATGCATTTAATCCTTTTACAATTTCTTGAGAATTTTCTGCAACTTGTCTTAAAGTTTCTTCACCATATAAATGTTGGCTTCCTGTGATAAACCAAATTTCTTTTTGAGAGATATCTATAATCATTTTAATCTTTTTTTATTTTTATTGACCGTAATAAGAGTTTTTTCCGTGCTTACGTTCGTAATGTTTTTTAATTAATGAATCTTTTAATCTTGGAGCGTTTGGATTGATTTGGCGAGTTAAATATGCCATTTCAGCCACCACCTCTAACACTTTACTATTGTATACAGATTTTGCTGCATTTTTTCCCCAAGCAAAAGGACCATGGTTTCCTAATAAAACCATCTCCACTTCTTGATAAGACAAATTTTTGTTTTTAAAACAATCTAAAATCTGAATTCCCGTATTGTGCTCATAATTTCCTTCAATTAACTCATCAGCCATGGGTGGTGCACAAGGAATATCAGCCGTTAAATGATCGGCATGCGTGGTTCCAAAAATTGGAATATCTAATTGAGACTGAGCCCAAGCCACTGCATATGTTGAGTGTGTGTGAGTAATTCCACCAATCTCAGGCCAATTTTTATACAAGTAAGCATGTGTTTTGGTATCTGATGAAGGTCTTAATTCTCCTTCAATAATATTGTTATCAAAATCTACAATTACAATATCATCCGCCTTTAAATCTTCGTAAGGAACACCACTTGGTTTGATAGCAAAAACACTGTTTTCTCTATCCACCGCACTCACGTTTCCAAAAGTATATACCACCAATCCTAATGCATTTAATTGCATGTTGGCTTCGTAACATTCTTGTTTTAAATCTTTGTACTTAGAACTCATAATATTTTTATTTTGTAATAGATTCTACAAAAGTGCTTAACTCACTATATGATGCCATTAATGCTTCGTAAGCCTCTACTTTTTCAGTTTCCGGGAAATATTCCGCTTCAAAATCACTTCCCATTTTTTTACTAGCTTCAATTACGTTTGGATAAATTCCTGCTGCAACCGCTGCATAAATAGCCGCTCCTAAAGCTGGTGCTTGATCTGATGCTGCTACTTTAATAGGCATGTTTAATACGTTAGCTAAAGTTTGCATGATGAATGCCGATTTTCTAGCCACACCACCAATTCCGATCACCGTGTCTATTTTAACGCCCTCTTCTTCAAACCTGTCTACAATTTTCTTAGAACCAAAACAGATAGCATTGACCAATGCTTTGAAAATATGTGGTGCTCTAGTTCCCATTGACAAGTTAGTCATGGCAGCTTTTAACCCTTGATTTGCATCTGGAGTTCTACGACCATTGATCCAATCTAATGCTGTAGGAATGCTTTCTTCTAAAGAAATTTTCTCAGCATCTTCGGTTAACTTTTTAATAAAGTTATCATTTACCTCTGCTTTTAATTTTTCTTTTTGCTCTTCAGAAAGAATATCAGAAGTCAACACTAAATTATCTACTGGCCAAGACAACATATCTTTAAACCAAGCTAGTAAATCTCCAAAGGCAGATTGTCCTGCTTCTAGACCTATCATCCCTGGAATTACAGAACCATCTACTTGACCACAAATACCACGAACTGCTTTTGTTCCAATAGCTTCTTCTGGAGAAACCATAATATCACAAGTAGAAGTTCCCATAACACGCACCAACGTGTTGTTGTCTATTTTAGCTCCAACAGCTCCTGAGTGTGCATCAAAAGTACCCACTGCAATCACAGTATCAGTAGTCAATCCTAATTTTTGAGCCCATGCTGCATTTAAGTTTCCAGCAACCAAGTCAGAAGTATATGTTTCATCATATAAGTTTCCTCTTAATTGAGCTAAATACGGATCTAATTTTGATAAAAATTCTTCTGGAGGTAAACCATTCCAGTCAGCATGCCACATAGCTTTATGTCCTGCTGCACATCTACTTCTTTTAAATGATTTTAAATCCTTATTATCAATTAACAAATAAGTCATTAAATCACAGTGTTCTAACCAAGTATGGGTTGCATTTTTTACAGCCTCATCTTCTCTAGCAATATGCAAGATTTTAGCCCAAAACCATTCTGATGAATAAATTCCTCCTTCGTATTTGGTAAAATCTTCACCACCCCAATTTGCTGCCAACTCATTAATTTCATTAGCTTCATTAATTGCAGTATGATCTTTCCACAAAACCATCATTGCGTTTGGATTGTGCTCAAAACCTTTAGTTAAAGCCAAAGGAGTACCATCTTTTGTTACTGGTATTGGAGAAGACCCTGTGGTATCTATACAAATTCCTTTGATATCTGCTGGATTTACATTTCCGTTTTCTACCACATATTTGATGGTATTTTCTAATCCTTCAATATGGTCTAAAGGATGTTGACGAAATTGATTGATTGCAGCATTGCAATACTCCTTATTTTTCCATCTTTGGTAATAGTGTACGTTTGAAGATAATTCCTCTCCTGTTTGGGTATCTATCAATACAGCTCTCACAGAATCTGAACCGTAATCTAAACCAATTACATAATTATTCATCTAAATAAATTTTAACTAACTAGAGGCAAATATAATATTTTATTTATAAGTGTCAGTTAAACACTTTTGTTTTTAATTACTGTTTAAGTTTTAGAATTGTTAATGAATTTGGTTCTAAATTTAAAATCACTTTCTTTTTGATTAATTTAAAAACAGAAGTTGTAGGAATAATTTTATAAGGCTCTTCAAAAGAATTTACATCCTCTAAATTTTCACTTGTCAAAACAATTTTTGTCCCTTTTGATTTTACTCTTTCTCCTGATAAATTCACGGCAATGTTTTGATTTTTATTTAAGGTGTTTACCAACTTAACAACCACCTCTTTTTTATTCACATCTTTGGTAGCCGATGCATATAAACCTTCTTGACCTGTTAAAGGTTTTCCATTTTTAGTAATGGTTAATAAATCCGTACCAGCATTGTTTGCAAATAACTTTTGCACCTGATAGTTTGCTGTTCCATAAGATTGTAAATTGTTAAACCAAATCATGTCTGGAGCCCATTGATAAGCTTCTACATGAGCCATTAGCGGAGCATAAGATGTTAAAGTAACCACGTCTGCATTACGTTCTAATCCCGTCATAAATGCTGCCTCAGACAATGCAGCTAACCAATTATTTTCTTTATACCCATCAGCAACTCCTTTTGGATGTGCAGCGTATTCTCCTGCAAAAATTTTAGGACCATTTCTATCATAACTATCATATCTGTCTGCATTTTCTTTAAACCATTCTGGGCTTTTGTAATAATGCTCATCTACAATTTCTGCATTTAGTTTTTTTAACTCTTTCATTCCATATTCAAAATAAGCACCATCAGGAGATGGACCACTTCCGGATACAATTGTTATTTCTGGATATTTAGTTTTTACAGCCTCTGCAATAATTTTATATCGTTCTATGTATGCTGGCCCCCATTGTTCATTTCCAACACCTATATATTTTAAATTGAATGGTTTTGGATGTCCCATTTCACTTCTTATTTTTCCCCAAGCGGAATCTACAGATCCATTGGCAAACTCAATCAAATCTAAAGCATCTTGTACATAAGGGTCTAATTCATCTAAAGGAACCAACTCTCCTGAATTGTATTGACAGGCAATTCCACAACTTAAAATAGGTAAGGCTTCTGCTCCTAAATCTTCAGATAAAAGAAAATATTCAAAAAACCCTAATCCTAAACTTTGGTAATAATCTGGAGTTAACTTGTGTTTAAATTCTGTATTCCATCTGTTTATTTGCAATTCTCTATCAGCAATAGGACCAACTGTTTTTTTCCACTGATAACGTCTTTCAATAGTACTTCCTTCTACAATACATCCTCCAGGAAACCTTACAAACCCTGGTTGTAAATCATACAATAACTGAACAATATCTTTTCTTAATCCATTTTTCCTCCCTTTCCAAGTATCTACTGGAAATAAAGAAATCATATCTAAATCTATTTCACCTACTCCTTTAAAAGTCAATTTAATTTTTGCTTTGGCTTCTGTTTTAGTTGATGTAATTTGAGCTGTATAATTTTTCCAATCTGTTGAATTTGGTGCTATTTCCGTTTTTCCCAATACAATATCATCGTTATCAATAAATTCAACAATTATTTTATTAATATTTCTTTGGCTATTGGCAGCAGAAACCGAAAAATTATACATAGCATTTTCTTTTAAACCAACACCTCTAAACCCTTCATTAATTAAAGAATAACCTTTGTCATTATTTATTTTTATTCTGATAAAATTATGATTGGCTGTAGTCGTATTATGTTTAATAATAGTGGCTTTTCCAGAATCATAATTAAACGAATGTCTATTGCTATTTGGTTCTCTCCAACCCATGAAAGGATCTTTAGTAAACTCAAAAGACCTATTTTTAATTAACTCGGCATATAAACCTCCATCGGCAGCAAAATTGATATCTTCAAAAAAAACACCGTACATGGTTGGTTGAATTTTAGCAACAGTAGTTGATAAATCCAACTCTAAATTTTGAGTTTGAGCTTGCCCAGCAAAAAAGTTACACACAAGAGCAAGCGCTATTACACTTTTCAATTTATTTTTCATATCAATTATTTAATTTGAGTTTTTAAAATTGGCCATAGGTCAGCATCCCAACCTAGTTCTGATACTTGTAATTTTGGAATGGCTCTATCATTAGCATCATAAGCATGGTAAAAAATATAATCTTTCCCATCAAAAGTATAGGTACTGTTATGACCTGCTCCATACCAATTTTTGTTTCCTTCAACAATTAAAGTTCCACCTCCATTATTTAAATGTTTTCCATCTTTATCAACATAAGGCCCCATTACATTTTTAGACCTACCCACTACTACTTTATAAGTACTTTTTTCTCTTCTACAACATAAATCCCAAGAAAGGAACAAATAATAATATCCATTCTTTTTAAAAACAAAAGGAGCTTCTAAAGCAGCATCTCCAGGATTGGTATCTTTTAAATCAAAAGATCTTTCTCTTTTTGCAATGGTAAACCATTCTTGTGGTTGAGCAACAGAGGTTAAATCTGAGCTTAATTTCACCATTTTTAATCCATTCCAAAAAGAACCAAAAGACAACCATGGAGTATTATGTTCATCAAACACCAAATTAGGATCAATAGCATTCCACATATCTCTATTAGGTACAGACTGAATTACAATTCCTTGATCTTCCCATTTATAATTTTCATCTTCGGGATTTAATGTTGTATTTGTTACCAAACCAATTGCTGAAGTATTTTTAGCAAATGCAGATACAGAATAATACAAATAATACTTATTGTTATGATAAGAAATATCTGGAGCCCAAATATGGTTTTTAAAATTGGGAACCACCTCATCTGTCCAAGTAGGTTTTTCTAAAAACACAGAGGGTAATTTTTTCCAATTTTTTAAATCATTTGAACTAAAAGCATCAATCCCTCTTCCGGTACAATACATATAATAAGTATTGTTTTGCTTGATAACAACCGGATCGTGAACCACAGTGTTTTGAGCAAGCATACTTGTAACCATCATAAAAACAAAAAGAGTAAATAACAACTTTACTCTTTTTAATGTATTATTAAATAATCCCATTTATAAATATTTTATTTTTGAATTCCTTCAGAGGTCATTACAACTCTTTTCATAGTTCCATCTTCATTATAATACAATCTATCTACACATACGGAACGTCTAAAACTACCTCCATGAGTTGGAATACTTCCGTTGTGATAAACAAAATAATCTTTTCCTTTATACTCAATAATAGATTGATGATTGGTATTACTATTCCCAGCAACTTCATTTAAAATACCTTTAAACTCCCATGGCCCTGTAATAGATTTACTCATAGCATAAGCTATTTTTTCTGGGAACTGATATGCATAAGACAAATAATACCAATCTCCTTTTTTGTGAATCCATGGTGCTTCTGTAAAATTTGGTAAATCTACTGTATGAATAGGTCCATCAAACTCTATCATATTGTCTTTTAATTTTACATAACGACACTCTGTGTTTCCCCAATATAAATATGCCTGCCCATCATCATCTATCCAAACGGTTGGATCAATATCATCCCAACTAATTTTTACATTGGTAGTCATATCATTGGTAATTAAAGCTTTTCCAATAGCATCTTTAAAAGGCCCTAAAGGACTATCTGCTACAGCAACCCCAATAGCTTTTCCGTGAATACTTCCGTGAGACACTGTTGCATAAAAATAAAATTTACCATCTTTTTCAATTACCTGTGATGCCCATGCACTTCCTTTTGCCCATTTAAAATCTGTTGGTTTTAAAGGTACAGGTTGCTCTTCCCAGTTTACCATATCTTCTGAGGTGTACAACAACCACTCGTGCATTCTATACCCTTCTACATTATCTGGAGCCTGATCATGACCAGCATATAAATATACTTTGTCATTATAAACCAATGCAGCGGGATCGGCAGTATATTTGTTGGTAACAATAGGATTGTTAAACGCTACGGGGTTCTCCTTTTTTTCAACCTCAGAAGCTGATTTTGTTTTTATAGTATTGCATGACATTAATAATGATGTCATCAAAATACTTACTACAGTTTTTTTCATGTTTATGAATCTATTTCTTAATTAACTTTTTTTGCCCAAATGGTATTCATGCCAGAGTTTACAAACCCAGCATATGTTATGGTTTCTATTCTTGGGTTTGCTTCCCAATCCCAAGCATTTTCTACCTTATATTTATTATTATTAATGGTTAATTCTTTACGATTATCATTGTAAGACCAACTTCCTGTAACCGCTCCAGATACTGTATGGTTAGCCGACAAATATACATCTGATGATGTTTGCATCACTCGATATTGATAATTCATGGTTATTTGCTCCCATTCACCAACAAAAGATGCATCTGTTAATTCTTTTTGAGGCACTCCTGCATATCTTTGTGGAGCTACAATTGGCCAACCATCTTCTGTCCATTGAATTTTTCGTACATGCCCCATCATTAACGCATTAGAATAAGGATTGTTATAGACATTTTCAGGTAACCTTGCCTGGGAAGCGTAAAACCACTCTTGAGTTTCTGGATTTTGAAATACGGAACAATGCGAAAACCCTACCCAGCCTGTGTGTTCTTTAAATTGATAAGGATGCGTTAGCATAGGCCAGCAATCTGCTCCAGTTGTAATATTCCCTCCATCCATTCCTACATAAGGACCAGTAACATTTCTTGACCTAGCTACTCTAGTATTATAAGCAACAGACAGTTCATCATATGCTAAAAACAAATAATAATACCCTGTATCTTCATTATAAATAATTTCAGGACCTTCTAAAGCTTGCCATCTATTTGTGTTTACATCACCTCTTCCTGCTATTCTAACTCCGTAGTCTTCAATTGCACTTAATTTGTAAGGTTTTCCTGTTTCAGGATTCAGTTGTACTGCTGCAGTTCCAGAATGCCAAGAACCATAAATTAACCAGTGTTCTCCATTGGGAGTTATTACCATGGTAGGATCGATGGCATTAAATTTAAAATACCCACTCCAATCGTGCTCATTTTCTCTGACATACGTTTCTTTTCCATCGGGTTCAGAACAAATGACCATCCCTTTATCTTCCCAAACATTACTTTCTAAATTATCTGACTCTGCCAAGCCTATAAAAGCTCTTTCCGTCCATGAATTATTAGTGCTTGTACCCACAATAGGATTGGTTACTACCACACTGTAATACAATCTAAATTTTTCTCCTACTTTTTTAATATAAGGAGCCCAAAAACCATAATTAGGATTCTCTATAGTTGGCAAAGCAGGAATCATTCTTGCTCTTTTGTTATTCAAAGAATCTTTAATCCAAAGAGGAGCTTGCTGAAAAACTGCACCTCTAAAGTCCCATTTTACCAAATCTTTAGATCGCCTTACCAAAAAATGACCATGCCCATCGTGAGCATTCCCATAAGAAGCATCTGTTTGATACATATAATAGTAATCTCCATCTTTTTCAACCGTAGGATCGTGAACATTAGTTAAATTCCATTGATAACGTCTTGTCCAAGCAGTAGTTGATGCATAATTATCAGGATATGTTGGTCCTCTAAACGCTACTATTTCTTCTTCAATTTCAGGTTCTACTATTTCTTCAATTTCGTTTTCAACATCTTCAACAGATGATGAACAAGCATACAATACAAATACAATTAATAATATATATGCTAATATATTTCTTAAGTTCATCATGCTGTTTTAAGTATTTATGATTACTCTCCTTCTAACACTATTACAGAAAAAGCAGGAATGGTTAAAGATAACTTACCTTTTTTAAGCTTTGCTTTTTTAAATTTTTCTGGAGTGATTATAGTAGGATTGTCAAACGTATTGTGATCTTGTAACTTTTTGGATGTTAAAATAGTTCCTGTAATATTTTTAACCCCTAACTGAGTAACATCTAACTCAATTTCATGTTGTTTTTCTGAGTCTATATTTACCAAAGACACGTGAACTTTGTTGTTTTTATCTTTTGATGCTGAAACAGAAATAGCTGGTAAAGACTTTCCTTCGAACTCATATTTTGGAGATTCAAAAGCCACAGGTAACAATTGAGCATCTTGATGTACTTTGTACATATTCATTACATGATACGTTGGAGTTAATAACATTTTTTCTCCTTCAGTTAAAATAACCGCTTGCAATACATTTACTGTTTGTGCTAAGTTGGCCATTTTTACACGCTTACTATGGTTGTTAAAAATATTTAAGGTAGTTCCTGCAATCATTGCATCACGCATGGTATTTTGTTGATATAAAAACCCTGGATTGGTTCCTTCCTCAACTTCGTACCAACCTCCCCATTCATCAACAATTAAATCTACTTTGTGTTTAGGATCATACTTATCCATAATAGCTGAATGTTTCTCTACCAATTCTTCCATTTTTAATGCCGTTTGCATGGTAGAAAAATATTGAGCTTCGTTGTAATTTGTAGAAGATCCTTTTTTGCTCCATGTTACAAAAGAATACGAGTGCAAAGCAACTCCTTCTATTAAGCTTTTAGGAATATCTCTCATTAACACTTCTGTCCAATGATAATCAGCCACATTTGCTCCAGATGCCACTCTATACATACTATGACTGTTCGTCCAATCTGTCATAAACGTAGCATATTGTCTATATAAATTTGCATAATATTCAGGTGTCATGTTACCTCCACATCCCCACATTTCATTACCAACACCCCAAAAACCAATGTTCCACGGCTCTTCTCTACCGTTTTTTTTACGCAAATCGGCCATTGGACTTCCTTCTTTATGAGTAACATATTGAATGTATTCTGTAAACTCTTGTACGGTACTGCTTCCTACATTGGCAGCTAAATAAGGTTCTGTTCCTAACACTTCACACAAATTCAAAAAATCGTGAGTTCCAAAACTATTATCTTCTGTAACTCCTCCCCACCATCTATTTACCATAGAAGGTCTGTCTTCTTTAGGTCCAATTCCATCTTTCCAATGATAGGTATCTGCAAAACATCCTCCAGGCCAACGTAAATTTGGAATTTGAAGTTCTTTTAAGGCATCAATAATATCGTTACGAACTCCATTGGTATTAGGAATAGTGCTTTCTTCTCCAACATAAATACCATCGTAAATACATCTTCCTAAGTGTTCTGCAAAATGTCCGTATATATGTTTACTAATCACCGGAGCATTTTCATCAATACTTATATTGATTGTTGTGGTGTTTTGAGCCTCCCCACAAACAGAAACAAATAAAACGACCCCTGCTACTAGTTTTTTAAATAAATTTAAAGTTATCATAATTTAATGTTGATTATTTTATAAATGTAAGCTATACACTTGTAAAATAATAACAAAAAAACAATATAACCAAACTTTTAATAAAAAACATATAGAATTCATCTAAAACCAATCCCTAAAATTCTTTTTTATAAAAAGCATATATTTGCCTAAAAATTTGATATATGATTACTGGTTATAATCCTGACGATAGAGTTTTTCTTGCTGTAGATTGTATTATTTTTGGGTTTGATGACGAAGATTTAAAGGTTCTTTTAATTAAAAGAGATTTTGAGCCCGAAAAAGGAAAATGGTCTTTGATGGGTGGATTTTTAAAAGCCAACGAAACCCTAGATGATGCTGCAGATAGAATTTTACACAGACTTACGGGAGTTCATGATATATACCAAGAACAATTATATTCTTTTAGCGATTTAGATCGTGATCCTGTTGCTAGAACAATTTCTACTTCTTTTTATGCAATTATTGATATAGAAAAACACAATCAAGAATTAACACAACAGTACAATGCTCAGTGGTTTAGTCTTTCTGAAATTCCTGATTTAATTTTTGATCACAACAGAATGGTACAAAAAGCAATTAAGCGTTTAAGAAGAAGAACCTCTATAAACCCAATTGGTTTTGAGCTTTTACCAGAAAAGTTTACCATGAGACAATTACAAAAATTGTACGAAGCTATTTTGGATAAAAAATTAGATAAAAGAAATTTTATCAATAAAATTAACTCCATGGACATTTTAATCAAACTAAAAGAAAAAGACATGACCTCATCTACCAAAGGTTCTTTTCTTTATATGTTTGACCAAGAAAAATATGACAAAAAAAGAGGGGATAATTTTTATCTTAAACTATAAAAACCATCCCCTTATTATATTTTAATTACCTTTTTGATAGTCGGCTAAAAATTGAGCCAATCCACTATCTGTTAATGGGTGTTTTAATAAACCTGTGATTGATGACAAAGGTCCTGTCATCACATCACTCCCTATTTTTGCACAATTAATTACATGCATGGTATGACGTACAGATGCTGATAAAATTTGAGTTTCAAAACCATAATTATCATACACCTCTCTAATTTCGCTAATTAAGTGTAATCCATCGGTTGAAATATCATCTAAACGACCTAAAAATGGAGAAACATAAGTTGCTCCTGCTTTAGCTGCCAACAACGCTTGTCCCACAGAAAAAACCAAAGTTACATTTGTTTTTATTCCTTTTTCACTAAAATATTTACAAGCTTTTATTCCATCTTTAATCATTGGTAATTTTACTACAATTTGTGGGTTTAAAGCAGCCAAAGCTTCTCCTTCCTTTACCATTCCCTCAAAGTCTGTAGCAATTACCTCTGCAGAAACATCTCCATCTACTGCATCGCAAATATCACGATAATGCTGTAATATATTTTCTGATCCTACAATTCCTTCTTTAGCCATTAATGATGGGTTGGTTGTTACCCCATCTAAAACTCCTAAATCTTGAGCTTCTTTTATTTGCTCTAAATTTGCTGTGTCAATAAAAAATTTCATTGTTCTTATTTGTTTAAAAATTCTGTTACTTGTTTAAATACATTCTCGCCATTAAATCCAAATTTTTCGTCTAAAACGGTAGCTGGAGCAGAATACCCAAAATGTTCTAAACCAAACACTTTTCCATTATTACCTACCAAACCTTCTAAATTTATAGGCAAACCTGCTGTCATTCCAAAAGCAGGTACATTTGGTTCTATTATATTTTCTTGATATTCTTTTGATTGAGTTCTAAATATACCCTCTGAAGGTACTGATACTACTTTAACCTTTAAGTTTGCTTGATCTTTTAACAACTGAGCTCCATCTATTAATGTTGCTACTTCTGATCCATTAGCTATTAATATCACATCAGGATTTTCTACGTTTTTAACAATATATCCTCCTTTTTCGGCTTGTAATGCATCTTGATATCTTGAAACCCCAACTGCTGGTAAATCTTTAATTCCTTGACGAGATAATATCAACCCCGTTGGAACTTTATTATTTTCCATAGCCATTTTCCATGCTACGTTGGTTTCGGCAGCATCTGCTGGTCTTAAGGCTATAAAACAAGCATTACCACTGTGATTTTTTAATTTTTCTAATAATCTTATCTGAGCTTCTTGCTCTATGGGTTGATGTGTTGGACCATCTTCTCCTACTCTAAATGCATCGTGTGTCCAAACATATTTTACGGGCAATTCTTGAATTGCACTTAAACGAATTGCTGGTTTCATATAATCAGAAAACACAAAAAAAGTAGCAACTACTGGAACAACCCCTCCGTGTAACGCCATACCATTAGCCAAAGAAGCCATGGTTAATTCTGCAACTCCCGATTGTAAAAATGCTCCTGAAAAATCTCCCTTTTGTAAAGACTTTGTCTTTTTTAAGAAACCATCTGTTTTATCACTATTAGATAAGTCGGCCGAAGAAACTATCATATTCTCTACCTTTTCTGCCAAATAAGCCAAAACATTTGCAGAGGCAGCCCTAGTAGCTAATCCTGATTTATTTTCAACAGATTCAAAATCTAACTCTGGTAATTCACCCGATAAGAAACCATCTAATTTAGCAGCTAAAATCTCATTTGCCTTTCTCCATGCATTTATTTCAGTTTTCTTTTCTTTAGCTTCATTTGTTTTTCTTTCTAATAATGATTTATAGTACAATTCTACCTCATTATAAATAGCAAACGGATCATTTACATCGGCTCCCAAATTTTCTAAAGTTTTGGTGTAATCTGCTCCTGTATGCCCTATTGGTTGACCGTGTAATTCACAATGACCTTCAAACATATCTCCATTAGCAGTTACACAACCTTTACCCATAATGGTTTTACCAATAATTAAAGTTGGTTTATTTTGTTCTGCATTGGCTTGCTTTAAGGCAAATCTTATTTCATCATGGTTGTGCCCATCAATTGTAATTACCTTCCAACCCCATGCTTCATACTTCATGGCTGTATTCTCACTAGTTACTTCATCTGTCATGGTAGATAATTGCACATCATTAGAGTCATAAAACATAATAAAATTGTTCAAACCTAAATGTCCAGCTATTCTTCCTGCTCCTTGTGAAATTTCTTCTTGTACTCCTCCGTCTGAAATAAATCCATATATTTTATGATTCATCCAGTCTCCAAACCTAGCTCCTAAAAATTTTGCAGCAATAGCAGCACCAATTCCCATTGCATGACCCTGACCTAAAGGCCCTGATGTATTTTCAACTCCTCTTAAAACATCAACCTCTGGGTGCCCAGGTGTTACAGATCCCCATTGCCTAAAATTAGCAATGTCTTCTTTGCTGTAATTACCTAATAAATAATACTGAGCGTATAATAAAGTTGACAAGTGTCCGGCATCCATAAAAAAGCGATCTCTGAATGGCCAAGACATATCTGTAGGGTCAAAATTTAAAAACTCTGAATACAAAATATGCATAAAATCTGCCCCTCCCATAGGACCTCCTGGATGCCCAGAATTAGCCTTCTCTACCATTGAAATTGCTAAAGCTCTTATATTATCTGCTGATAATAAATCTATTGTTTTTTTCATGTTTAATTATTTTAGTAGAATATAGTAAGTTTGTTTTTTAAACTAAGTAGCGAATTTAAAAAATATAATATATTATTAGACATTATTTATATACTTATTTTAAAATCAATGATTTGCAAACGACACAAACAAGTGTTTTAAATACACTTGCAAACTTAACTAAATAATTTTATTATAAAACATGATATATAAATTATTTTAACTGTGAATAATTAAGCATTAACAAATAACTTATTTTAGTGCTTAACCATAATATAATTGTATTCCATGCTTAAAAACATTTTTCTATTCGTGTTTATCATTCCATTTCACACTGTTTTTAGTCAAAATACAATTAGTGGTAAAACAATAAACACAATAAATAACCATCCTATTCAACAGGTTGAAATAATCAATATTCAAACTAATAAAAAGACATATTCTGATGATTTTGGTAATTTTAATATTGTAGGAGTTGGAACCTATTCTTTTAAAGCACTAGGTTACGAAACCAAAACGATTGTTATTAAAAAGCCCACTTTTTTAATGATTGAATTAAAAGAACAAGCCTCTGCATTGCAAAAAATAGTTTTAAAAACAAAGTCTACAATTCTTAAAACCACAACATCAAATACTAGTATTTCAAAAAAAGAAATAGAGAGAGGAAACTCAACAAATCCTGCATCAATCATTAACAGAATTCCAGGAGTTTTTATGCAAAGTGGATCTTTAAACACTAATAGAATTACCATTAGAGGTATAGGCTCAAGGAACTTATTTGGTACTGCCAAAATAAGAGCTTATTTTAATAATATTCCGTTAACAAATGGTAGTGGAGAAACCAATATTGAGGATTTTGAATTGAATTCTTTTTCTAAGATAGAAATAAAAAAAGGAGGCAATTCTTCTATTTATGGTGCTGGTTTGGGTGGAAGCATTTTAATAATACCAGAAACCTCGGACAACAACTCTAAAAACATTGGTACTGAATTTTCTGTAGGTTCTTTTGGGTTTATTAAAAATAATATATCGGTAAATATGGGTTTCAACAAAAATAATATCAAGGCCATATATAGCAATACACATAGCGATGGATATAGAGAAAACAATAACTACAATAGACAAACACTTACCTTTAATACTAACCATACTATCAATTCAAAAAACAACCTTTCTGTATTGGCAAGTTATATTGACCTAAAAGCTTTTATTCCAAGTTCTGTTGATGAAAACACATATAACAACAACCCTAAATCTTCTGCTTATACATGGAAATCTGCCAAAGGATATGAAGATTCTAAACGAGGAATTTTAGGCATTACTTGGAATCATCTGTTTGATGAAAATGTTAAACAAAAAACGAGTTTATTTTCTTTACATAGAGACTCATACGAACCTAGACCTTTTAATATTTTAACTGAAACATCTACCACAATAGGCTTAAGAAGTATTTTTAATGTAAATGCTACATTATTTAACAAAAATCTTGATTGGTCTTTTGGAGGAGAATTATTTAACGAAATATATCAATCTGCTACTTTTGAAAATTTATATGAAGACTACCCACAAGGAACAGGGAGTGTAAAAGGGAATCAATTATCCAATTTTAAAGAAAACAGATATTACTACAATCTGTTTACAAACATCAATTACGAAATCTTTGATAAAACAATACTATCTGCAGGATTTAACATAAACAAAACATTTTATCAATTACATGATAGGTTTCAGGTAAGTACAAACAACCCAGACCAATCGGGGAATTATGATTTTAAAACCATTGTTTCTCCTAAAATGGGAATCTCTTATTTAGCCATAAAAAACATCAACCTTTATGCTAATTTAAGTCACGGTTTTTCTCCAATATCACTTAACGAAACCTTACTCCCTAATGGACAAATTAATAACAAGCTACAACCCGAAACTGGTTGGACTTATGAACTAGGAGCCAAGGCAAACCTACTAAACAATAGATTCCAAGTACATGCAACAATTTTTAGTATGGATATTAAGAATCTATTGGTTTCAAGAAGAACAGCAGAAGATGAATATATTGGTGTAAATGCTGGTAGCACAAAAAATGATGGATTAGAAACCTCCATCAACTATAAAATAATAGACAAAAAATCTATCAATATCAACTCCTTTATTGGTTATACGCTAAATAAATTTAGGTTTATAGACTTTGTTGATGACAATAATAATTACTCCAACAACCAATTAACAGGTGTTCCATCAGATGTTTTTAATGCTGTTTTAGATCTTTCTACTTTTATAGGATTGTATGGAAACATTAATTATCAACGTGTAGGAAGCATGCCTATTACAGACAGTAACTCTCTGTTTTCCAAAAGCTATCATATTACCAATTTAAAAATAGGTTATTTAAAAAACATTAATAAAAAATTGAATTTTAAAATTTTCTTGGGGATAAACAATATATTTGAAGAACATTATGCTTCGCAAATTTTAATTAACACCTCAGGATTTGGAGGAAGCTCTCCTAGATATTATTACCCTGGAGCTCCTTTAAATTATTTTACGGGAATTCATGTAAATTACAACTTATAAACCACTAGTTATGAAACAAATTTATTCAATATTTACAATGCTGTTGATTACCTGTTTTTCTTGTGCTCAGCAAACAGATTCTAAAATTAAGGCAGAAGATAGTAAAGATCTAAACTACACAACAGAAGTGGTTGTTGATAATCTAAACATTCCATGGGGAATGACTTTTTTACCTGACAACAGTCTATTGATAACAGAAAAATCAGGAGAATTGATTCATTTTAAAGATGGAATAAAAACAAGTATTACAGGCTTACCAGAAATATATGTTAGAGGTCAAGGCGGATTGATGGATATTACACTCCATCCTAACTATATCAGTAATGGTTGGATTTATATTTCTTATGCATCTCCCGATGGTGAAGGAGATGGAGGGAACACCGCTATTATGAGAGCAAAGTTAAAAGACAATACTTTGATAGAAAAACAAGTGCTATACAAAGCAAATCCTAATAGTAGAAAAGGACAACATTTTGGATCTAGAATTGTTTTTGACAATGATGGTTATTTATATTTTTCTATTGGGGAACGTGGAAACAGAGATGAAAACCCACAGGATATTACAAGAGATTGTGGTAAAGTTTATCGTTTGAATGATGATGGAAGTATTCCAAATAGCAATCCTTTTATAAATATAGAAAATGCAAAAGCAGCTATTTATAGCTACGGACATAGAAACCCACAAGGCTTAACAAAACATCCTGAAACAGGAGATATTTGGGAGCACGAACACGGTCCACAGGGAGGTGATGAAATTAATAAGATTGAAAAAGGAAAAAACTACGGATGGCCTATTATTTCTTATGGTATTAATTACAGTGGTACTACTTTTACCGATATTACAGAAAAAGAAGGCATGGAGCAACCTATTTTTTATTGGACACCTTCCATTGCTCCATGTGGGATGACTTTTGTAACATCTACCAACTACCCTGATTGGCAAAACAGTTTATTAGTTGGTTCATTAAAATTTCAATATCTAGAACAATTGACTTTTAAAAACAATAAAGTCGTTAAAAGAGAAAAATTATTTGAAGATATAGGACGTGTAAGAAATGTAGTTCAATCACCAGATGGATTTATTTACATAGCCGTAGAAGGAAAAGGAATTTTTAAAATTATTTCAAAAAAATAACATGATGAAAAATACAATAACAACAATTTTCATCTTACTAACTTTTACTTCGTTTGTTAACGCACAACAGTCTGATGTATTAGAAGCAAGTATGGAAAGAGGAAAAGAAATTTACACCGATTTTTGTATAACCTGCCATATGCCCAACGGAAAAGGAGTTAAAAAAGTATATCCTCCTTTGGCTGAATCAGATTTTTTAGCCAAAAACAGAAAACAAAGTATTAAAGCCATTAAATACGGATTAAGTGGTTTAATTACCGTTAACAATATAAAATACAACGGAAACATGGCTCCTTTAGGATTGACCGATGACGAAGTAGCCGATGTGATGAATTACATTTCTAACAGTTGGGGAAATAAAAATGAAAAAATAGTGACGACTAAAGAAGTCACTCAACTTAAAAAAGAAGAATAATTAAATAATATGCTATGAAAAAACTTGCCCTATTCCTTTTTATTGCTGTTTCTTACACAATAAATGCCCAAAAAATCGACCTAAAAAACAACAATATTATCATTCCTAAAGTAGGATTAAAAAACTATCCGATAGATAAAACCACTTTGCCTGAAATTATTAAAGCTTTTGGAAACGATTATGAAAAACCTGAAGATTTTGTGATAAACGAAAATGAACAATTACCCAAACTATATGAACTAAACTACAAGAAATTTGGGATCTCGTTTTATATTCTTAGCAATGACAACAATCAAACCATTAGAGCTATAAAGTTTACCCAGCCTTTTAGCTCCTTAACAGAAAACAATATAAAATTGGGTACTTCTACTTTAGGAGATGTGCTAACACACACACCAAACAGTTCTAAAATATCAGTATCTGTTAAAAATGAAAAAGAAGCTAGCGCTCATATCAATGAGTTCAAGTTAGTAGAGACAGGTATTTCCTTTAGTGCAAAAATAGCAAACTACAATGCCAAAAAACATCCTTCTAAAAAACAACTTGAAGCATTAGTGATAGACGAAATTTATATTTCTAATTATCAACACATTCATTTGATTAACTAACCAAACACACATAAAAGATACAGCCCAAATAACTAGTTATTTGGGCTGTATCTTTTTATTAAATATTAAATTACTTTTTTATCATTTGCTGTGCCCATGCTTTTTTATACACTTTATAATCAACAACTTTTCCTTTAAAATTTTGAAAATCTAAATCTTTTAAGGTTAATCTATTTACTGTTATTACCTGATCTATAAGACCGTTTACATAAGTGATTAACTTTTCTTTATCATAAGTAATAGTTATCTGTACTTTATCAAACTTAGACGGTGTGTACCAAGCTCCCCCTGTTCCTCTGTTTTTCTGTTTCCAAACATCCGAACTTCCAAAAACATTAGAACTAATGTATTTTTCATCTTTTATTTTGAAGTAAGGTTTCATGGATGGATTTTTGGCTATTCCGTATGAAAAATCTTTAGAGTTTAAAATTTCTCCATCGTAATTTTCATCATCCATTTTAAGTTCCATTACAATGGTAAAGGCTTTTAAGGATTTATTTTTCTTAACAAGCTTCTTTTTAGTTTCTGATTGTTTGTGAGGAATTTCAATAAATGTTTTAATTCCTGTAGCATACCCTTTAGGACGTTGTTTACTCACAATCCAATCAAAATAATCGCCGTACATCCAAATTAAAGGCAAGGGATTTTTATTGTTTTTAATCATAAACGGACGACTATTTCCTTTTTCGGAATCAAACGTTAATTGTTCTTCTGTTGCAATAGTTCCGTCTTTAGTTACTTGATATTTTACCAACTCATACACTTTTCCATATTTTCCCTCAATAGGTTTAGATACGTACATGATATCGGTATTATTTTTATCAATAGCCATTCCACCACTGTAACATTTTTCAATGTTTGGAGATTGATGAAAATGTCCTCCTGCTTCTGTTAAAAATACTTGTTGCCATTGGTTACCCGTCCAACTGGTGTGATAATAACTGTGTGATGATTTATCTTTATTGATACGAACAGTCGCAATTACAGGATGTTCATTCTTGGTTAAAGACAATTCCCACAACCAATTTCTATTAGAACTATTGTCTACCACCGTTAAGGGATACTTATTTTGATATTCTTGAGACATCTGCACCTCAAAAGGTTTTTCAGAAACCTTAGCTAGTGGATTCCCTTTGATGTTTTTTAAACTTTTATCATTCACATCAAAATAATTGAAATAAATAAAATTGGTACTTCCATTGTCTGGATGATTGGCTGTATAGGCCATGTAAATTTTATCTTTTCCGTTGCTTACGTATTTTGCATACGGACGAACTCCTCCTCTACCGTTTAAGGATTTTACCATTTGATAAGGTCCCCAATTAAAACTCACTTCGTCATTTGCATCGGGTACGGTTAATCTTGCAATGGTAGGATGCCATCCTATTCCTCTCCAACACAAATAAATATGTTCAGGATCATCTGATAAAATAAAAGGTGATGGATATGTGGTATTATTTGTAGTTTTTAACTTAAACTCTTTTCCCAAACTTGTAATATCTCCTGGATGCGTAGACACTCGGTAATAAAAACAAGCTTCATCTGTATGACGAGAATAAAACACCATAATACGTTCATCTGGCAACACTAAAAAAGTAGGATTGTTATGATCGTCTGGTTGAAAATACGATCGGATTAAAACCTCTTGACTGCTATTTGTGTTATGATTAATTTGTGTGGCTTTTATATTTCCATGAACATCAATGTATCCAATATAAGTCGCATTAATTGTTCCGCTGTCATTTTTATAACTAATCGCTCTCGGGTCGGCAAACCAACACCACGCACCTTCTTCGGTTATTGTTGCAGTTGGCTGTTGAGCAAACCCAGTGAATAAGTTGATGAACAACATCCACAACAGACAGATTTTACGTCCCGTTTCTGTTTTTAAAATCATTCTTTATTTTTTTACTCTGTGTATTTTACTCTTTCAGCAGCAGCTAATAAAAATGCTCCTACACCAAAATCTGCCGTAGATTTTACATCAACCACTTGCCCAGGAATGGCTCTTTCTCCAATAGGTTGTACATAACCAACACTTCCATTTTCTTGAACAGCAACATTTGCCAAATAATTCCATCCTTTTTCGGCAACTTGCCCATAAGTATCCTTGTCTAAAATTCCGTTGTTAATTCCCCACATGTAACCGTAGGTAAAAAAGGCTGTCCCACTGGTTTCACGTCCTGGAGCATGTTCAGGATCTAACATACTACGTGTCCAGTATCCTTCTTCTTGTTGACAATCTTTTAAAGCTTTGGCCATTTTTTTATAATGGCGAATGTATTCTTCTCTGTGCTTGTTGTCTTTAGGCAAATCGGTTAACACTCTACAAAAAGCAGCAAACACCCAACCATCACCACGAGCCCAAAAATCTTTTTCTCCGTTGGTAGAGGTATGTTTTGGATATACATATTTTGCATCTCTGTAGTACAAACCTGCTTCTTCATCCCACATAATACTGTTGGCATAGCTCCAATATTCATGTAGTTTTTCTAAATACAATTCATTTCCTGTTATTTTATACAAACGAGTCATCACAGGCATTACCATGTACAAACCGTCTGACCACCACCAATAATCATTTTTATCGGTACTCATTTGATATTCCATTACTTCAATAGCTCTTGCTATTTTTTCTGGAGATGGATTTATTTCATATAAATCTGCATATACCTGAAAACAAATTTGATAATCTCCAAACAACACGTAATTGCTAGATTCTCCATAAGAATACTTCCATTTTTCTTTATTATTAGAAGTAGCCCCTTTCCATTGGTTTTTAGTTGCCCATGCTTCAGAATACGCTAAATATTCGGGATTCTTTGTTACTTTATAAGCCTCTAAATTCCCAGTATGATAAGCTGCCCTGTTCCAAAAAGAGTTTCCGTGTGTAGGATGTGTAGCTATCCAATGGTTGTTTACTTTTTGAATTAAACCAATAGTTTCTTTTTCTTGATGTTTTTTATCTATTGATTTACAACACACTACCAACATTAATAACAATACACCTCCCAATAATTTCTTCATGATTTAAAATCTTTATTTATTTTCTATAAATGTAATAATAACATTTATTATTAAAACCTGATTATAAAAAAAGTAGACCTTAAACTATTTTAAGGCCCACTTTCAAACTAACCAACTTAATCTACAAAATCTTCATCTGCAACAGCTTCTTGCCAAGTATCCCACATTTTAATACTAGGATCATGACCATCGTATCCGTAATTCTGACTTAATTGTCCTTTCGTATTTGCTGTAATAGCACTATTTGGAACTGGCCAATATACATTTCTTTTATCCATACTATAATACTTTGTTCCATTTGGCAATACAATTCCTTCTGGATGTTTGTTATAAAGTGTATAATGTATCAAACGTTGATACCAATAACTTCCTCCTGTTTCATCAGTACCTGTTTGTTGATCCCAACTATTGACATCATAAGTATTTCCCCATTCGTCTGGTTGACCACTCATGGCTAGACAGTGAGAAATACGGGTTAATTCTACATTTCTCCATTCTTCTAAATATAATTCTCTACCTCTTTCAGCACAAATATCTCCAATAGTTACAGTTCCGTACATTTGCGAAGCACCTGCTCTTTGTCTTATAATATTTACATCGGTGGTTGCTCCAGCAACATTTCCTTGATAAAAACGAGCTTCGGCACGTAACAAATAGGTTTCTGCCAACCTATATAAATACCAGTGAGCATTACTACCTGTAGTTGCTCCTCTAAAATCATTAGCATTTGCATTGGTTTCACTTTCAACATCATGCAGATAAATTTTATACAACGGAAAATCAAACCAACTACGAATTGTGTCTTTAGACAACAAATCTCCTCCATTATTAAATAACCTAAAATTGGTAT
This sequence comes from Wenyingzhuangia sp. IMCC45467, assembly GCF_054111205.1. The sequence goes on along the minus strand of NZ_CM134196.1, from coordinate 2,910,383 downwards.
CATAATCGGCTGATGTAGGATCGCTATATTTTAAGTCTTCCATATTTACCCAGTTTCCAACAGTACTGTTGTGTCTTAAATCTTGTGTATCTTCAACACCATTTACTACCCACATTGGTTTTTGTGAATAATAAGAAGCACTAATTGTTCCTATTCCTCTTCCCAACGCTCTAGTATAATCGTACTTAGCATCGTAATTTGAATGTGATATAGGAAAACGATTGGCTGCCATTTTTCCATCAGTTGGTGTTATGTTGGTACCCGCATTCCAGTTAGGACCAAAAATTCTCATAGACATAAAATACAAGAAAGATTGCGCTCCTCCGTTTGGCATAACCATTAAAGCTTCGGTATTACTAGAAATCACCTTATTTTCTGGTCTGTGTAAATCCCAAATTACATTATCAGTAATTTTCCATGTTTCAGGATTTCCACCCTCATCAAAAGTTCCAAATGTACTTTGCATTAATGCATATCCTGATTGATTGATTAAAATACCTGCTTGATCTTCGGCTTCTTCAAACCTACCTGATGCTAAATAACATTTAATTAATAATTGTCTACACGCTGCTTTATTAACCAAACCTAAATAAGGTAATTCCGATTGTTCTGGCACCCATGCTACTGCATTCTCCATATCTGCAGTAATCATTTTAATAATTTCTTCTTTTGGTGTAGAATAGTAATTTTGCTTTGGCACTTCTAATATTTTAGTAATTAGTGGAATATCTCCATATTGATATACTAAATTTAAATACCTATATGCTCTATGAAATAAGGCTTGACCTTTATATTTATTTTTTACATCCTCTGTTAGTCCTTCTACATTATCTATATAAGTAAGAACGGTATTTGCATATTTAATTCCGTTGTACCCTTCATCCCAATAATATCCTAAATAATAAGCATCATTTGCTCCAACAGCATAGGTTCCTGTAGGGACTAAGGTGTTGGCATAATCTGCTATGGTATTACTCATATCTGTTTTACCATATTTAGCCATGTCAGAAAAAACGTATTCTGTTCCAATAGGCACACTATTGTACCCTCCACTGTAGTGAATCCAGAAACCTCGTAGGGCTCTATCGGCAATTGCAATAGTTGCTTGTAAACCAGACTCCGTGGTAAAAGTTGTTTCTGGTTCGTAAAAAGAAAGAGGATCTGGTTCTAAAAACTCTTCGGAACAAGAAGTCAAACCAGCGATTCCTATACTGGCTAAAGCTAGTTTTGAAATTGTATTTTTTATATATCTTTTCATGATGATTTCTTTTTAAAGTGTAAGATTAATACCAAAATTAAATGTACGAGTAGCTAAACCTCCTGTTTCAGGATCTCCAAAATAGCTCCAATCTGCAGACCATGTTGCTACATTACGAACTGAAGCAGATACTTTTAGTTTTTGTATATTCCAACGTTCAGTAATATTTCTTGGTAAGGTATAAGCCAGTGCAATATTGTCTAACCTTATAAAACTACGGTTGTACAATTTGTTTGCACTTGCACCTGCAGGAGCAATGGCATCTAACCTAGCCCAATCATTAGTAGGGTTGTCAACCGTCCAATATGGATTTACAAAAGGATTGTAATTGTTTGTATACATACTTCCTGAGTTAAATCCGTTTAAATAATTTCCATTTAATGATTTGTGCCCCATATACGAATACATATTTATAGAAGCATCCCAATTTTTAAAGAACGTAAACTCGTTACGCAAAGCCCAGTTTACTGGTGGAGCTGTTTGTCCCATAAACACTTTGTCATTATCATTATATACTGGAGTCCCATCTTCTTTATCATCTGCAGTGTAATGATTTGCTACCTTAGGATCTCCTGGTCGTTGCCCATATTTGGCTGCTTCTTCCCATTCCTCTTTTTGCCAAATACCAGTAACCTCATAACTCCAAATAGCTGAAATTGGTTTTCCGATAAACCATCCATTACTAATATCATCTGACTCTTTTTTTCCTATAACTTCCCCATCAGCATTTAAAATATCTTCCATATTTCCATACAATGAATTGATTTTGTTTTTGTTGTATGACAATGCAAAACTTGTTCTCCATTCAAAATTTGACTTTAAAACATTAATAGAATTAATACTCACTTCAAAACCTTGATTTTGAACCTCTCCTAAATTTGTAGTAATTGATCCAAAACCTGAAAAACTAGGTAAACGCTGAGCCATAATCATATCATTGGTAATCATATTATAAGCATCAATAGTTCCACTAATACGGTTGTTGATAAACCCAAAATCAAAACCAATATTTGTTGATGTCGTTTTTTCCCATTGTAAATTAGGGTTTGCCATTCTATCAATTGCTAAATATTTAACATCTACCACATCTCCTGAACCATCTATATAACCCATAGTAGCTCCTGTTCCCGATCCTAAATTGGCTAAAGAAACATAAGGATCAGCTAAAGATCTGTTTCCATTTTTACCCCAAGACAATCTTAATTTAGCTTGACTCATGGCATCCCAATTAAACCAATTTTCTTCATGAATATTCCATCCTAAAGCAATAGACGGAAAAGTTGCATAAGGATTTGATGCTCCAAAAGCAGAATATCCATCTCTACGCACAGTTGCTGTTAACATATAACGATCGTCATAAGAATAAAACAACCTTCCCATTAAAGCATCTGCCGTTTGATGTGTATCTGTAGTATTAAAACTACTGTTATCTAAAGTTGCATTAGAAGTGTTGTGAAATCCTAAAGCATCGGATGGTAAAATATTTCTTGCATAAATATTATCAGACCATGAACTACGTTCCTCAGCCTCTTGTACCAAGGTGGCTATTACATGGTGTTTTTTATTAAAGGTGTAATCCCAAGTAATTGTATTGTTTAAATTCCAATCAAATCGTTTTCCATGTCCTCTATCAACACCAACATTTGCTGCATTCCATCCTTCGTGATCAGCTGATTGAAAATACCTATTGTAAAAAAACTGGTAACGAGGAGAGGCATTAAAGGAATAAGTAATTCCATAGGGCAAAGTTACTTTAGAGTTAAAAATAGTATTCAACACGGTGTAACCTTTCTCTAACTCCATAAACTGACGGTCGTAATAATAATTGTATCCACCAATATTTGCTCCCATAGGTTGTCTAACATAATTTCCATTTTCATCCGTAAAATTAGCATATGGACTATTTCTTAACATGTTAGCATCCCAATAATTAGTACCAGTTCCAACACTAATATCTCCATCTGTACGATCTTGGAAATTTACGTTAGCCCCTACTTCTAACCAATCAGTAATTTGTCCTTTTACTTTCATGTTGGCTCTAACAGTAGCATAGTCGTTCCCTTTAACAGCACCTTCAGCACTTAAATATCCCAAAGACAAATAGTAGTTTACTTTTTCACTTGCTCCTGAAACACTTACATTATTATCTCTATTAATTCCAGTTCTAAAAGTACTATTATACCAATCGTGACTCTTACCTGCTACAAAATTTTCTAACACTGTTCCTTGTTGCAGTCCTAAACGAAGTCCCCAAATTTCTGTTAAACTCTTACCTGATGTTTCTGATTCTGGTTGATAAGCCAACCATTCATCTTGTGAAACGCCTAGTTTTCCCAAATCATTAGGGTTTGAAAAATAACCTATTTGCCCTACTCTATCTGCTACATAAGCTTCATATTCACCTGTACTAGCATTGTAGCCATATGTTTTTGCTGTTTCCCAATCTTCACGATATTTTGCATATCCTTCTGCACTGTAAACATCTCTATAAGCACTCTTTGTGTTTATAGCAACATTAGAGGTTACATTAATAACTGGCTTTCCTTTTTTACCTGTTTTAGTGGTAATAATAATAACTCCAGCCGATGCTTTTGATCCGTATACTGCAGTAGCGGATGCATCCTTCAAAATGTCTATTTGAGCAACATCATCAGGATTAATTTCAGACAATTCCCCATAAAACTGCATTCCATCTAAGATGATTAAGGGTGAGTTATGATTCCCTCCTGTGTATACCGATGTTTGACCACGTACTTGTAATGAACCTCCACCTTTTGCATCTGCAGAATACCCTACTTTTAGTCCAGGTACACCTCTTAATACATCTTGAATTGTTTGAGGATTTTCATTAGCCAATTTATCAGGTTTTACCTGTACTACCGCCCCTGTTAAATCTTTCTTTTTCATAGCACCGTACCCTACAATTACAACCTCATCAAGATTTACATTTTCACCTTCTAGAGCTACGTTTATTTTCTTTTGATTATTAAAATTAATTTCCTGAGTAGTCATTCCTACATAGCTAAAAATTAAAATTGTTCCTTTAGATACATTATTCAATGTATAATTTCCATCAAAATCGGTCATTACACCGTTAGTAGTTCCTTTTACCATAATTGTGGCTCCAGGCAAAGGCATCTGATCTAAGGCAGATGTTACAGTACCCGAAACTGACAATTGGTCTTGTGCATAAATACACAAGGGTAGGAACATTAATAATATTAAAAGTCTCCTTTTCATGTTTTAAAAGTTTAAATGAATAATTAGTTATCTTCTATTAATATTGCCTTTTTAATAAAAAAAGATTCATTGTTTTATTAATTAAATAATCAGCAATACTAAACGAGGTGTTAAAATTAATAGCAGTGCACAAAACCAAGCGTATACAAATCTTTCAAACATGAATACCATATCAATCAAGCTAATCTCTAATCAATCTTTTCATCATAAAAAATGATACATTTGAGATTATGAGAAAAAAACACCTTCTTTTTATCTTTCTTTTTTGTTGTGTTTCCGTAGCATACACGCAACAATACACTATTGAACAATTAAATATGACTCACGGGTTGTCTAATGATTATGTAGTGGCCATTGATGGAGACAAAGAAGGCTTTATTTGGTTTGCAACCGAAGAAGGTTTAAACAGATACGATGGAAGTACTATTGTCCCTTTTTACAAAAACACAAATACGGAGAGTTTGAGTGGAAACGAACTCAACAAAATATTAGACGACCCTATTGAAAAAAAAATGTGGATAGCCACCAAGAGAGCAGGATTATCGGTTTATGATTGTAATTCCAATACATTTACAAGCTATCAACAAGCCAATAGTTCTATTGTTTCTGATGCAATTACTGATATAGAAATTGCCACCGACAATAATTTATGGTTGGCTACATACAATAGCGGTATTGATTTTTTTAATAAAAACACACAACAATTTACACATTACAACAAAGAAACGGTAAAAGGATTGGTAAGCAACTATGCATGGAGTGTGGTAGATGACGGTAATCAACATTTATACATTGGTCATAAAGATGCGGGATTAAGTGTAATTAATTTAAAAACAAAAAACACTAGAAACTATCAACATATTGAAAACAATCCTCAATCAATTCCAAGCAACGATGTTAGATGTGTTTACAAAGACAAAGCTGGTGGTATTTGGGTAGGAACTTCTAAAGGACTCGCTTTATTTAACCCTATAGCAGAAACATTCATCAACTTTGGTAATAATGGAGGCCCTTTATCTATGTGGATTACAGACATTGCTCATTTTAATGATGATCATTTATGGGTGTCTACTCGTTTTGATGGATTGGTAAAAATTAATTTATCACAACGTTTTTTAACACATATAAACGATGTTAAAATTCAGCAAGTTGCCAACCAACCTTCTAACAAAAAACTATCTTCTTTAAACACCAGATGTTTGTATCAAGATGAATTTAATAATATTTGGACAGGTACCTGGGGAGGTGGTGTAAACTTTTTATCGAGCAAACAACAACTTTTTAATACGCTAAAAATATCTAACAACCAAATACAAGAAAGCTCCATAGCCAACTCCATTCTTTCCATGACTCAAGACAGCCATCAAACCGTATGGTTGGGAACTTACGGAGCTGGAGTTTTCCAACTAAAAAACAACAAAATTGAACCTTTTAATTTAAATAACAACCAATTAAACATTAATACAGTACAAGCCATCCATGCTGATAAAAACGATGTTTTATGGTTAGGAATAATGCATGGAGGTGTAGTTGCTTATGACACCAATACTAAAAAAGCTCGTCAAATTTTACCTGAAATTTACCAAAACAGTGACATTACTTGCTTGTACGAAACTGAACAAGGAAAAATACTAGTGGGAACTTATGATAATGGTATTTTTTTATTGGATGCCAAAACAAAACTTTTTGTAAAAAAATTAAACATAAAGGAAACTCTTATTAGAACACTTGCTGTAGATCAGCAAGAAAATATTATAATTGGGACTTTTGGTTTTGGAATGAAAGTTTATTCTAAAAATTTAAAACTTGTTAAAAGCTACCATACACAAACAGGTTTTTCATCAAACACCATTAATCATTTGTATGTGAATAAGCAAAATGAAATTTGGGTTGCTACAGGAGAAGGGTTGCTTTTATTAGATCATAGTTTTAATGGAAACTACACAAATCACACTCCACAAAACACCTTTGTAAGAGCTGTTCATCAAGATGAAATAGGCAATATTTGGTACAGTACTAATAAAGGACTTAGTTGCCTGCAAAAAGACAGTAACAATCCTTTAAATTTTAGCTACAAAAATGATGTTAGTATGAGTAGTTTTTCTTCATCTTGTGTGTTAAGAACGTCAACCAATCAGCTATTTTTTGGTTCATTGCACGGTATTTGCTTTTTTAACCCTACCAAAGTTTTAGACAAAAAAGAAACACCAAACCCTTTCTTTACATTGTTAGATATTTACGAACCTGTAAGAGGTCAGTTTATAGATAAAAAACAAGCGTTTATTTCTGGAAAAAATGAAATCAACCTTAATTACAAACAAAATAATTTTAAAGTTTCTTTTGCCATTAAAAACTATGCTCAAAAAAATGAGACAGAATATTCCTACATGCTTAAAGGCTTATCAAACTCTTGGTATCCTGTACAAGGAACCAATGAAATTACTTTTAGAAATGTGGCCTCAGGAAGATATCAACTATTACTTCGCTCTAGAGTAAGAAACCAAGATTGGAGTAAAAATTACCGTCAATTAAACATCAATGTGCATCCTCCTATTTGGTTATCATGGTGGGCTAAATTGCTTTATGTTACTATTGGTTTTATCATTTCACTAGGCTTAATGTTTTACAGAGAACGAAAAATAAAAGTAGAATATTTATATAAATCTGAAAAACAGCAGCATCAAAAGGATATTGAATTAAACCTAGAACGTATAAAATTTTACACCAACATTACTCATGAACTACGCACCCCATTAACGTTAATTTTAGGCCCTATTGAAGATATTTTAAACAGTGCTACTTTATCAGATAAAGACAAAAAAAGACTTCAACTTATTCACAACAATACCGTACGTTTAAAAAATTTGGTAAACCGTTTGTTAGATTTTAGAAAAACCGAAACATCAAATAAAAATCTTGTAATTGTTAAAGCGGATGTGGTTACTACTGTAAAAGAAATTGCACTTCGTTTTAAAGAATTGAATCAAAACCCAAACGTTGCAATCTCTATAAAAGCAACTCCATCTGAAATCTACATGCATTTTGATCAGGAAGCTATTAATATGATTATAGACAACCTAATGTCTAATGCAATAAAATACACTCAACAAGGAAGCATTAATGTACAACTATCTATTGTAGAAAAAAACGATGAGAAATATGTTGAAATAAACGTAAAAGACACTGGTACTGGAATTAGCAAAAATGATTTACCTAAAATATTCGACAGATACTATCAAAAAGAAGGAAAACAACACCATGCCGGAACGGGTATTGGTTTGGCTTTGGTTAAAAATTTAGTCACCTTACATGAAGGATTTTTAAAAGCTGACAGCTCTCTAGGAATTGGGACTTCCATTTCTTTCTTTTTAAAACTAAACAACACTTATCCTAACGCTGCTCATACAACTAATGAAGAATATGAAGAAGATGAAATGCCACAAGAGGAAGTAGAGACTTTTGATGAAGATTACAAAATAGATGATACCGTAGTATTGGTTATTGAAGATAACAAAGATATATGTGAGTATATATACGATGAATTAAACACCACTTATGAAGTGCAGATTGCTAACAATGGAAAACAAGGACTCCACATGGCTTTAGACAACATTCCTGATATTATTATTAGTGATGTTATGATGCCTGAAATGGATGGATTTGAATTGTGTAAAAAGTTAAAAGAAGATATACGAACCTGTCATATTCCAATTATTTTACTCACAGCAAAAGACTCTTCTTTAAGTAAAGAAGAGGGGTATACTTCTGGTGCAGATTCTTACTTAACCAAGCCTTTTAGCTCCAACTTATTAAAAAGCAGATTAAAAAACTTATTAACACAAAGACAAATACTTGCAAAAGCATATAGTAACAACACAAACCTATTAAACACCAGTTCTAACAGCAAAGAACAAACAAATGCGCTTAGTGGTTTAGATAAAGATTTTATAGAAAAAGCCACTCGAATAATTACAGATAATATTTCAGAAAAAACAGTAGATGTTCAGTTTTTATCAGATCATATGTTTATGAGTAATTCTACTCTTTACAGGAAAATGAAGGCTATCACCGATCTTTCTACAACTGAATTTATTCGTAAAATAAAAATGATAGAATCCGAAAAATTACTTCAAGAAAAAAAATACAACCTAACAGAAATAGCATATAAAGTAGGAATTAACAGTCAGGTATATTTCAGAAAGTGTTTCAAAGAACAGTTTGGATGCACTCCTTCTGAATATCTAAAAAACAACACCTAAAAAAACACAACACGCAAAAAATCAGTGTTTTTTTTATTAAAACAACATAAAAAAGACTATTTGATTGATTTGTTATCTTAAAATGACTTATTTGTATTGGGTATAAACCACACAGGTCTAGTAGTTTAGTTTTTATAAAAATTAATCATAAAACTAAACGAAAATGAAAAGAAAATTACTCTTTGTAAAAATTGCCATCGGCTTATTGGCTAGCCAGCTTCATGCTCAAACACCTATTTTACAAGAAAAAGAAACACTTCCCACTCAATTAAAAAACAATCTAGCCTTTAATAATGCTAGTCAAGTAGATACTGTTTTAATTCCTTTTACAAGTTCTCAAAACATGTCTCTTGAAGTGAAAGCAACTATTACTTCGGCCACAGGTAGAGGTTTAGATGTAGATTTTAGAAAAGAAGATTTTACAGGTTTTAGAACCTCTGCTAATACTAGTGAGTTTCAATGGTCTGCTCCATTAACAGGCTCCTATATGCTTAATTTTTCTTCCAGTCAGGAACAAACCATTCGTTATGCTATAGAAGGAACTAAAGTTCATATTTACCAAAATGGAACTTATATAGATTCTAAAGATTTCACCTCTATATATAATATTGAAAACGGACAAGAAAACACCAACCCAGATATCTCTAACCTAACATCAGGACCTAACATTACAGAAAATGCATTTGGAAACCTAAGTACTCAAACTCCTTCCGATGCAGGGTGGAGTAACAACGGAGCTGGTGCCGTACCATGGAACAGTCCTAATAGTGGAAGTGGAGTAAGATTTATCAACTCCCTTAACAACCAACTTACTTATAACGGAAGTACTTACACCGAAAACACTTATTTTATGATGATGCGTTGGGAAAGCGGAGTTACCAACGGATCTGCATATTATTATCCCGTTACCTTAGAAGCCAATACTACTTACAACTTAAACTTTTTGCATACCTATTGGGGAAACGGAACTTCGGGTACTTTTAATGTTGCTGTCAGTCAAGAAAACACTAGTCAAAATATTATTGCCGAAACAAATTCTACTTTTGCTACAAATGATAATAAAAAACTGATTTACAAAAATTTATCTTTTACCACTACTACTGCAGGCACCTACTATATTTTATTTAAAAATAACGGAGAAGGTATTTGGTTTACAGGAAGCTTAAATCTTAAAAAACTTGAAGTATCTCCAAGAATTATTGTTGGAAAAAATTATACTGATGGTACTGTAAATATGCAAGTAGCATCAATTACTTTTGATAGTTCTGGAGCCTATGCACCAGTGAGCATTAGCAATGCCCCTAAAACTCCTGTTAGTATTCAAGATGAAAACTATCAAATAGAACGTTTTATCAATGCCGATGTAACAATTAGCGGAAACTCTGAAATTCATTTAACTGCTTCTGATGCTTTAAGAAACAGTAGCATTAATTTAACCTCTAACAATGCTTGGTTATACCTAGAAAGCATACAACCCTCAACATTTTTAAACGAAGAAAACGATTGGCTAGACAATATAAAAATTAATGGTAGTACTTTTAATCCACAAACAGATCGTGTGGCTATTTACGGATCTGGTTGTGTCATCATTCCTAACGGAAAAACTACAGAACAAAACGCATTAACCGTGTATTCCGAAGAAAATTTTGGAGGAGATTCTCAATCTTATGAAATTCACACGTATCATAATGATTTAGGAAACTTTAACAACAACATTAAATCTTTTAAACTTAAAAAAGGATTTGCGGTTACTTTTGCCAACAATAGCAATGGAACAGGTTTTAGTAAAATGTACATTGCTAATGATGAAGATTTAAACATTACAAGCATGCCTGAAGGTTTTGTAGCTAGTGCAACAAATAATCAAAGTTTTATTTCGTTTATTAGAGTTTTTAAATGGCAATGGAGCTCTAAAAAGGGAACAGCAGGAAGATTAGGGGGGACTGCAAATGACCAAGCAAACGCAAGTATTGTTTATGATTGGTCTGCTGGAGGAACTACAGAAAACCCTGATGTGCTGTATGTTCCTATGAGACACAACTTAGGTTGGGATTCTTTTAGTACTATTAATAGCAGAAGTAATGTTACCCACGTTTTAGGATATAACGAGCCTGCAAGACCTGATCAAGCAAATATGACTGTAGCCTCTGCAATAACACAATGGCCTGAATTGTTTAAATCAGGATTGCGAATTGGTTCTCCAGCACCTGCATCAATCACCAGTTCTTGGCTTAATGAATTTATGTCTATTTGCGATTTACTAAATTACCGTGTAGATTTTGTTGCTTTTCATGCTTATCAAGATCAAAACACTGGATGGTGGGATTGGAACATTGGAGCAGCTTCTATTGGAAATAGACCCGTTTGGATTACCGAATGGAACAACGGAGCTAACTGGACCAATAGTGCCGATGCTAGCAAATGGCCAGACAATACAGGAATAAGAGTAGATGTACATGGAAACCCTATTTTAGATGATGGAGGAAATGAACAAACAGTATCATTACCTTTAACTGCTGCAAATGCCGAACGTCAAAAAAATAAATTACAAGAAATTTTAACTTATTTTGAAAGCAACGATTTGGTAGAACATCACTTTTTATACAATTGGGTGAACGATGCTAGAACACTTGAATTAAACGGTGAATTAACTCCAGCCGGAGAAATGTTTGGTAACTTTAAATCAGAAGTAGGATTCAAAAAGGCCAACGAATACAATCACCAATGGAAAGTTGCTCCAGGATGGCTATCAAGCAATATTTCTTCAGACTACCAGTCTACCTCATTAACATGGTACGATCATAACGGAGAAACTGGAAAAAGCTACATTATAGAACGTAAAGCAAACTCGGAAGAAGAATTTACTATTGTAGAAACCGTAAACATAAATGATGATTATGAAGTTGGGGGAACGGTAACATTTAACGATCCTATTAATTACGAATCTGCTACATATAGAATTAAAGCAGTAAGTTATAAAGATACAGAATCTGCCTACTCTCATGAGACCAACATCACTATCGATCAGGTTGCAGATGCACCACAATTAAATGCCGAAGCATTGTCTGCTGGTATTGTTCAATTATCGTGGAACGATGCTCAGGGAGCTCTTACCTATAATATTTACAGAGCCAATAATAGCGAAGGACCTTTTGAATTGATTGAAGAACAATACAACTACACTCCAAAAGATGGAGAAGCTGAAACCATTAATATTTATAAAGATGAAAATTTATCAGAAGCGACTTCTTATTATTACTATATAACTTCTGTAAACAGTAATCCACAATCAGCTGCATCTACAACAATTCCAGTTACTACATTAACCATCAGTAGCCCTATGGCTGTAGAGAATTTTCATGTATCCTCTGGAGACAATACAGTTGTATTAAGTTGGGATTTTGCTTACGATGTACAATACAATATTTATCGTTCTACTTCAGAAAATGGGACATATACATCAATAGCTACCAATCATTCTGGAACATTCTACAAAGACACCAATAGTTTAAACAATAACGAAACCTATTTTTACAAAGTAGAAGCTACCAATACTAAAGGTACAGGTCCTTTGTCTGTTGCTTTAAGCGCAACTCCTAAAAACGGACAACATGCTCTTTTTAATTTTAACGAAAATAATGGAACAGTAGCTTTTGATCAATGGGGAGGATATCATGCAGAGCTTAAAAACAATAGCCAATGGACTACCGCACCCAACGGTTATGCTGTCGCTCTGTCTGAGAGTAATCAATCGTATATAGAATTGGGAGATAATATTGTTTCATCATTAACCGATTTTACCATTGCCACATGGGTAAAATTATCGGAAAACACTACATGGAATAGAATTTTTGATTTTGGTAATGGAACTAGTAAATACATGTTTTTAACTTCTAAAAGTAGTGGAAACACTGTTAGATTCGGAATTAAAAACAATGGAGATGAAGTTCAAATAAACGGAGACCTAACAATGAACACCAATGAATGGTATCATATAGCAATTACTCAAAATGAACTAGAAGGTATTCTATACATTAACGGAGTAGCAGTAGGAACCAATACAAACATGACAATTAACCCTGCTGACTTAGGAAGCACCTCTCAGAATTATTTAGGAAAATCACAATGGTCTGCTGATCCATACAGCAATCACAACTATGATGATTTTAGAATTTATAATTATGCTCTAAATGAAAGTGATGTTTTAAAATTAGCAAATAACGAAAACCTTTCTAATTCAGAAACCAATCATTTTAATGCTTCTTTAAACGTGAATCCTAACCCTATTGAACGAGGACAAGATCTTAAAATCACACTAGAAAACACTGTTGAAAGAGCAACTGCTACACTTTATAATTTAGCAGGTAGTGTAATAACCAGACAACAAATAAAAGCAGGTATCAACACAATGGCCACTCCTAAAAACAGTGGTATCTACATTCTTGAAATTAGAGCAAACAATGCCGTAGTAAACAGAAAAATTATTGTAAAATAATTTTTCTGTTTACACACCTATTGCTATCAACAAAAAAAACCAGAGTAATTATAATTACTCTGGTTTTTTATTTTTTAAAAGGAAATAATTTTATTGAATAATTTCTCCGTTTACTTCTACATTTTTAAAAGTAACTCCATCAATAATTGACTTATCGTATTTTCCGTCTTTAGCTTTGACTTTGATATTTTCAAAAGTAAAGTCAGATAATTTATCATATTTTGTAATATTCATGTCATAAAAAATATCACATTCTAAATCTATATTTCTCATGGTTATATGATCTGAGTAAGACAATGGAACATCTTTACGACCTTTTAAATCAAAAAATTGAGTCCAAGGTTTAATGTAAATAAAACTATGTGCTTGCCCTGTAATATTTTCTACCGTAATATACTCGTAATGCTGTGCAGTGTCTGGTCTCATTTTTAACCACAACAAACGTTTTGCATCCACAACTTTACAATTACGCATTAAAATATTTTTATTGTGAATGGCTTCACTTCCGTTGGTTAAAGCAGCATGACAAAAACCAAACTCACAATCTTCTATAATAATATTGGTGTTTTCTCCATTACTAGCATCTTTATCTGCCCAAGGTCCTTTTCCTCCTTTTAATGCAATGGCATCATCATTAACAGCCATGTAACATCCTTTTATTAACACATTGCTACAAACATCAATATCAATAGCATCAGTACTTGGAGCTTTCACAGGTTTGTGTGGTGATGTTATTCTTAAATCTAGAATTTTTACGTTGTTACATTGGTAGTAGTGACTAGACCAAAATCCTGAATTTTGCAAAGTAACGTCTTGCAATTGTACGTTGTTAGATTTCCATATAAATACCAAACGAGGCCTTGATACTTCTAAATTGGTACATTTAGGATTTTCCTTACGTCTTTGCCAAAAAGCTTTCCAATATTTTAAACCATTTCCATCAATAATTCCTTTACCAGTAATGGTAAAACCATCAACCGCTTTCACATTAATTAATGCTGAAAAATATTCAATACTTTGTCCTTCAATTCTAGAAGGTAAAAAAGGATAATCATCAATATTATCAGATCCTTTTAATACTCCACCTTCTGCCACATGCAAATGAGTATTAGGTTTAAAAAACAAAGCTCCACTTAAATAAGTACCTTTAGGAATGACTACAACTCCTCCTCCGTTTCTGTAGGCTTCATCAATGGTTTTTTGAATAGCTTCTGTTTGTAATAACGTACTGTCATTTTTTACTCCATAATCGGTAATGGTATAAAACTTTCCTAAATCTGATGGATTGATTTTTGAATGATCTAAAAACCATTCTGAAATTTCTGTTCCATCAGGAAATAAATCTTTGTGAATTGTTTCTTGTTTTTTTTCTGCACAAGACATTAATAATACTGAGATTATTAAAAGGTATAAGTTTTTCATTTTATGTAGCATATAAATTAAGTTCTTATAAATTTAAGAACTTCAAGTATAAATAATTTATATTATTTAACTATCCTGCACTTACTGTCTACCTCTTTATCAACGTTTTTTTAAGCGTTGTGTATCATTTCTTCACCTATATAACTACCATAACTTGTAATACAAAAAGAAACAATTAAAAGAATTAAGCCAATAATTAAAACCACATAAGTGCTTTTTGTTACCTCTTTCCATTCTTTCATAATCACCCCAACTATATAACTAAAGAAGATTAACATTGACATATGCAATACCCAACTAGCAAACTGAAAACTTCCCATTTTCACATGTCCTAATCCGTAAAAGAAAAATTGAAAACACCACATAGTTCCAGCCAAAGCAGACCACAACCAGTTTTTAAACAAAGTTAATTTTGACAATTCTTTAGTAGATAAAAACTCTTGTATGGTTTGTTGCCTTAATCCTGCTATAAAATACCATATAAAATTCACTACAAAACACCCAGCTGTAGAAATAATTAATTTAGAATTCCCTTCAAAATGACCTGCTCCATGTTGGGCAGCCATGTCTGCTATAGGTTGACCATACTCTAACGAAAGATTAAAAACTCCTGAAAGCACTCCTGCCACAATAGTTAAAAACAACCCCAACATCATGTTAAAACCAGATTTATTTAGGTTTTCTTTACTAATATCTTTTTCTTTTTTAAAACCAGCCCACCCACAAACAATCACTCCTAAAACAGAAAAAATCATTCCTAAAAGCACTACATCCCCTCCTGGTTTGGTAAAAAAATCACCCAAACCACCAAAAATTAATAATGGCAAAATAGTTCCTACCACGGCAGAAATACCAATAGCCAAAGTATAGGTTAATGAATAACCAATATGAACAATGGCTTTTCCAAAAGAAATTCCGCCAAAACCATAAACAGCACCTAATAAAAAAGCCATCCAAAAAGGTTTTGCAGGAGCATTTAATAAAATTTCAAAAAAGTCGGGAACGGTTAACCAACCAATTATTAATGGAGCAATAATCCATGCAAAAAGTGCTTGCGCTAACCAAAAAGTTCCCCAAGACCATTTTTTGGTTTTGGTGTTTGGTAAATAACAACTTGCTGCAGAAATTCCTCCAATAGCATGTAATCCTGTTCCTATAATTGGATTTGGTGATATCATTTTTTTATTTTTTTATTGATTAAAATTCATCGTAAGCAATTAATTCTTCAGGAACATTTAGCTCTGCTAACATGTTTAAACTAGCCTGAATCATAGCTGGAGGTCCGCATAAATAATATTCAATCTCTTTTTGATGATGGATGTTTTTTAAATAATTCTCTAACAACACTTCGTGTATAAAGCCTGTATTTCCCTCCCAATAATCAGTTTTTTCTGGTTCTGAAAGTGCTATGTTAAAACTGAAGTTTTCATTCTTCTCTTGTAATTGCTCAAAATATTCTTGATAAAACAATTCTGATTTAGAACGAGCTCCATACCAAAAACTTATTTTTCTATCTGTTTTTTGAGTTTCTAATAAATAAGAAAGATGTGATTTTAAAGGTGCCATTCCTGCTCCACCTCCTATATATATCATTTCTCTCTCTGACGTTTTTATTTGAAAATCTCCAAAAGGTTTTGATATTTTGACCTCATCTCCTGCTTTTAAATTAAAAACATAAGAAGATCCAATCCCTGCAGAAACATTTTCATTGGCGGGTGGTAAAGCAATACGAATGTTAAACTTTAGCGTTTTATCTTTTTTAGGATTGGTAGCCATGGAATAATTTCTTTTTACCTCAAAATGATTCTTAGCAAAGCCACTAAATAAATTTTCAGATTTCCATGTATCCTTAAAAGGTTCTTCAATTATAAACTCATCAAACTTAATTTCATATGCTGGTATTTTTAATTGAATGTATTGTCCTGGAATAAAATCAAACTTTTTATGATTTACAGGAGCTAGCTCTAACTCTTTTATAAAAGTTGCTACATTTTTATTACTGACTACTCTAAAAGAAAACATGTCATCATCTTTTACACTGATCACATCATTCAAATCCAAAAACAACCTCTGATTTTCTACATAAGTTGTATATGTTTTTAATCCTACACAAACAGGCAATCTTTTGGGACTTCCATCTTTTAAGTTAAATCGTCCATTGTGTTTTGGACACTCAATGGTTTCTCCAATAACTACACCATCCCCTAAGTGAGCATTTCCGTGAGTACACATTCCGTCTGTTGCATAAAACTGATCATCATTAGTTCTGTAAATCGCATAAGTCTTGTCTCTAAAATCAAAACGAACAGCTTCTCCTTTAATAATTCTATCAACTGAACAAACTTCAATTTTACCATCAATCATTTTATCAGTTTCTCCAACAATTTTAGGTTTTTGAGTATTTTTTGTTTTATGTGCTGTTACAGGCAGTTCCTTTTTAATAAAATAAGTAGGATCTGTTTGTTGTTTTAAAATGGCTGGAAGAATCTCTTTAAAAGCATCAAAAATACTAGTATTCGGTTTAGGACAATCGTACTTCATCAATTCGTGTAACTTAGGTAAAGCATGATATGGAACCAAAGGAAACATATGATGTTCTACATGATAATTCATATTCCAATACAAAAACCTATGAACTCTATTCATAAGCACCGTTCTAGAATTTAAACGATGATCTAACACATTTTCGTCCAAACCTGCATGTTGTGTAAACCCGTAAAAAGGCATTAACCAAGTTCCGAACAAAGTTGGCAGCCCAATAAACATTAAAGGCAAAATGGTATTATAAACAATTGATAAAACAATCACTGTTAAAAAAATCATCACATAAATTCTTGCTTTAAAAATCACCTTTTTATACTCTGATTTTGGCACATAAGTAGCCACCTCAACGTCAATTTTACCAGATGCGTGTTTTAATAATTTTTTCATTTCTGGAACCGCTGCACTAATTCCAAAAAAAGTAAGTATTAACATTTTTATTTGTGTAGGCCTAGGAATAGAAATCTCTGGATCACGACCTCTAATAATCGTATCGCTATGGTGACGTGCATGACTCCATTTCCAAACTGTAGATTGTCTAAATACCATAAAAGATGATATTTCATACAACACATTGTTCATCCAATCGGTTTTAAAAGCAGTCCCATGACTAGACTCATGCCATCTGGAGTCTGATGAAGATGCATACAAAACACTATAAACGATATAAGGAAAAATAGCCAACCAAGATCCCCACCACAAATAAACCAAATAACCAGAACCAAGCAACAACCCAAACCAAATAATACTATCTCTAATAGCGGGTCCATTTTTTCTAACCAAAAGCGTTCGCATTTTATCTTTTGGAATAGGAGTTTGATACCATTCTGCATCTGCCAGCCCCAATTCTAAAGCTCGTTTTGCTTCAACCCCCACCAAACTATAATCTCTCAGTATTTGTTTTTCTTTAGCATTCATTTCTTCTAGAAAAAATTATTTTAAGGTCTTTTTTAAATATTCCATCATAAACACATTTACTGCCCATTGATCGGTAATAGGCTCATTTTTAAAAGGTAATTGTGTCATATACGGATAAGGTCCAAATTCTGGAGCTATGGTAAATTCTGTCCTTCCTTCTGCTCTACGTTTATCTATAACTTTTTGCCACCAATTGGTATGTGTTTCTAAAACTTCTTTCCATTCTGGAGCTCTAGGATCAGGAATTTGGGGTCCTTCTGAAAACCCTACACGTGAATGAATATGTGCTGTTCTTTCAATGGCTAAATCCACGGCCTCTGTTTGATCTTCTAACAATGTTTCGGCCACGTTACACCAATGTGAAATATCTAAGGTTAATTCTAAATCTGGAATTTTAGTTAAAAACTGAGATACAATATGAGCTGCAAAACTGAACTTTCCTCTGTGTGTTTCGTGAATTATTTTCACACCATATTCTTGAGATACTTTTTTTGCAATGTCAATTAACTCCGCATTTTGTTCAAAAGTAAAAAAATCCTTTCCTGTTTGAGTATTTACCAACAAAGGTTTTGCAGATGCCAAATTGATCATTCTTGCTTTATACTCTTTTTTATGTAATTCAAAATCCGCCGTTAAGGTTTCCCAATGCTGGGCTATCAATTCTAAATCATACTCTTTTAACAGTACTAAAATTTCTTTTTTTTCAGCATCGTCCATAGGTAGACTCATTTCTACTCCATCATATCCTGCGTTTTTAGCTTTCTCAAAAAAAGCAGCATACTCCATATCTGTAGAACCCCATATTGGGCAAAAATATTTGATTTTCATAATTAATTTATAACTTTAATTTCTATGCTATTTGATGCAATAACATCTTGAGAAGTTGCTTTTAATACAATATTCTCTTCTTTTCCATTCGACTGAACAATCACCAAGCATTTTCCATTATATGCTTTTATTTTTGATGCTTTAAAAGATGATAAATTGGCTTGATAACCATTATCTACTCCAACAATTTTTCCTCCTCCTGAAATTTCAAATTCAACAAGATGATTTGCATTTGGTATTAAAACACCCTCTTCATCTAAAATGTTTACCGTAATAAAACTCAAATCATACTGATTGTTTTTTATCACTTTTTTATCAGCAATCAATTCAATTTTCGAAGCTTTTCCTGCTGTATGAATTTCTTTTTCTAAGATTACTTTTCCATCTTTTCTAGAAATTGCTTTTAAAGTTCCTGGTTCATATTTCACTTTCCAAGACACATGTAAATCATCTCCTTTTTTAGCTTTTTTCCCTAGTGATTTTCCGTTTAAAAACAATTCAACTTCATCTGCATGGTTATAATAAGCCCAAACATCAATCTCTTGATTTTTTGTCCAATTCCAATGAGGAAAAATATGCAACACCTCTTGATTACTCCATTCACTTTGATACATGTAGTATACATCTTTAGGAAAACCAGCCAAATCTACAATTCCAAAATATGAGCTACGAGCAGGGTAAGGATACGGAATAGGCTCTCCTAAATAATCCATTCCTGTCCAAATAAAAGTTCCCGCTATATAATCTAATGCTTTTACAGCTTTCCAACTTTCTTCGTGTGTAGCTCCCCAATAAGCAGAAACCTGATCGTAAGCAGAAACGGTAAAATCATCATTTCCATCAAAAGGTTGGATGTGTGCAGGTGGCCATCTTTTAATTTCATCAGCATCAAAATGATCGTAATGCCCACGGGTTTCCAAAGCCGATACACTTTCTGAAGCAATGATTTTTTGTCCTTTAAATTTTTCTGGAAAACTAGTATAGTCTTTATGCTTGTAATTAAACCCTAACAAGTCTAAAGCCCCAGATTGATAGATATAATTTTTTTCTGGAATATTTTCTGTCAACGCAGAAGTTACTGGTCTTGTTTGGTCTAATTTTTTAACAATATTTACCAACTCTTTGGTAATAGCAACACCAGTACTATCAAATTGTTCACGGATTTCATTCCCAATGCTCCACATCATTACCGATGGATGATTCCTATCTCTTTCTACAAAATCTTGTAAATCTTTTTTGTGCCATTCATCCCAATCTAAATGATAATCTGCTTTTACTTTTTTCTTTTTCCAAACATCAAAGGCTTCTGCTTGTACTATAAACCCCATTTCATCACACAAGTCTAACAATTCTACTGATGATGGATTATGAGAAACCCTAATAGCATTTACCCCCATCTCTTTCATTAACCTCAACTTTCTTTTAATAGCATCGTAACTAGCTACTGCTCCTAAAGCTCCATTGTCATGATGCAAACAAACTCCGTGAATTTTAGTTGGCACTCCGTTTAAAGAAAATCCTTTTTCAGCATCAAAATTAAAAGACCTAAACCCTAGTACATTTTCGAAATTATCAACCAAAGTTGCTCCTTCATACACCTTGGTTTTAACAGTGTATAAATATGGATTCTTAGTATCCCATAAAATCGGTTTTTTTACCTCTAAGGTTTGATTCGCTTTTACACTTTCTTTTGAGTTTATGTTTTCTTTGGTGACAATTTTTGCGACTTCTTGTTCGTTTTCATCATAAACCAACGAAACCAATTCTATTGATTTTTCTGTATCAGTATCATTTTGTAAAGTAATTTCTATGGCAACTTTACCTAATTCTTTGGTTATTTTTGGAGTTGTTATGTAAGTTCCCCAATGAGCAATATGTAACTTATTGGTTACAACCAATTGTACCTTTCTATAAATTCCAGAACCTGTGTACCAACGAGAATTCGGTTGTAAAGAATTGTCTACTTTAACCGTAATGATATTTTCTTGAGTTCCATAATATAAATACGGACTTAAGTCATAAGTAAAAGAAATATATCCATTTGGACGTTTTCCTAAATGTTTTCCATTTATCCAAACTTCGCTGTTTCTATAAACACCATCAAATTCAATAGCAATGTTTTTCTCTTTCCACTCTTCAGAAATTTGAAAGCTTTTTCTATACCAACCTTCTCCTGCAGGCAAAGCTCCTCCTTCTGGTTTTGTAGGATGATCTTTACTAAACACTCCCTCAACACTCCAATCATGAGGTAAATTTAAAGTTCTCCAATCCGAGTTATCAAAAGTTGTTTTTACGGCTTTTGGATGTGCTCCTAATTTAAAAGTCCAATTAAAATTAAAATCTTTAACAATTCTAACATCTTGTTCTTTAGCTCTACAACTACATAAAATTACGGCCCAAATAACCAGGCTATAAACTTGTATTCTTTTCATTTTATATCTTATTTCTTTTATTGAAACTCAAAAGATTCTAATCGTAACCCTTTCATACTCTCAGCCTCTAACTGAATTTTATACGTTCCAGCATTAATAAATCCTCCTGTACTTGTATTTAATATTTTCCATTTTTCATTCTTTACAGGAAACTCTATTCCATCCTTCCTTACCAAAATCCCATTGGCATCGGTAATGGTTAATTTTACTTTTACAGGATGTAAATTCATGTTCATAAATCTAAAACGCATCAAGTAAATATTAGCGACTCCTGGCTCTACTACAAAAGTGATTTTATTGTTGGTATTCTCTGTAAACTCTATATAATCACTTTTCTTAAAAAAATCTTTTTTAATTCCTTTTCCTGAAATTTCTGCCTCTTCCGCTTCTAATTTTATAATCGGCCTGTCATCTTTTTCGTCCATGTTATAAGTTGGAACCACAGCAATACCTGCATTGTTTTTAAAATAGATTTCGTATCCTTTTTTTACTTCTTTTTTAAAGACCTTAAAAACAACCTCTTTATTATTTTCAGCTATTTCATCTAACTTTTCATAACTTTTTAACCAAGATGATGCGCTTTCTGAATCTTTTATAAACACATAAATCGTTGCATTTTCTTTGGATATAAATGTTCCCGAAATATTTGTTTGATTTGTTGATGAAGGAAAACGTAAATAATCTGCTCCATAAACCTCTGCAGGTAATTTTGTATAATGAATCTCTGAATTTATGTATTGCTGATCTGTAATGTTTAACCATGATCTAACTTGTACAGACACATTCGATTTAACTTTTAAAATGTTTTTAGAAGATGCTTTTGCTGGTTTTATAGCAGTATCTTTGGTAGCGATGGCAATGGCAGAAATCACCGCTTGACTAGAAGTTACTTTTGGAAATGAAATTTTTAAAACACCACCCTCTACAAACGCTTTTACTGTTTTTTTCAAAGCTTTATCGTGCCCTGCTTCTTTCCAGATATCAACATTTTCTAAAACAACTTTATCATTAATTGCCACATCAAAAACTCGCCAACCTGTACAGTCCATTCCGCCTCCTGTTCCATACCAAGGCTCATTAAAATACAATTCCACCAAATACTCTCCATCGGGAACGGGAAACTCATATTTTAATTGATTAGCACCATACCTAAAATCTTGAAACAATTTCCAATCTTGAGTTTCAGCAATAGGATCATAAGTGGTTCTTTGACTTGCGTAAAACGCTGGCAAACCTTTAAACCCATCTGTCCACGATTTAGACCCCCAAGTATTTTCATCTGTTTTATGAACGTCGGCCATCCAAGTATTTCCAAATGTATCTATATAATCATCTCCTCCACTATTCACTCTATATATATATTGATAATCTTCGGTTGGTTTTAAAATTTCATTGGTTTTAGCCATCAATTCATCAAAATGTTTAGCTTTTGGTAAACTGCTTAAAACAACATCATCTTTGGCAACAGCTTTTCCATTTACATAACCTACCGCATACAGAATGTTATATTTTATATTGATGTTTTTCCACTGAAAATGCTCTCCCAACCCAGGATTTTTTAATTTTCCTAAGGACTCATGATTGACATCGTTAAACAGTTCAACTTCATCACAATTGGAATAAACATCAATAGTTTCTTTTATACCTGGAGTAGTCCATCGGCTAGGCCAAGAATGAGAAACAATGTGTACCATAGGGCTTTTTTTATTTGACACATAATTAGCTCTATACATGTAAAAAGCATCTGTTGGTTCTCCCCAAATGGTAAAAACCCCTTTGTAATTTACTGGTCCAACTTTGTCAATATCTCTATAACCTTCCCCATTCTGTGTTCTTCCCGGATTTTCATGAGAATACAACAACCAATGATATTGACCTACAATTTTATCTTTTACAGATGCTACTTCTTTTACTTTGATTTCCATCAATTGAGCAAATCTATTTTCACTATTCACTCCTTTTTGATCAAACTCACCTTCGGTATGAACATCAACATGCCTCCATGCTCCATATTCTCCATTTAGTAGCAATTCGGTCATTTCTTCTCCATAATTGTATGGATCTCCCCCATAAGTTCCAGACCAGTTCTGAATTACATTCCAATCAGTTCCTTGCCCCCCATTACAAGTAGTAACCAAACGTTGTTTGCTTGCAATAGGATCCATTTGTCTGATAATTTCGGTGCATTCTTCTGCAAACTCTTTAGGAATGGTACTTTCATTTTGTAATCCCCACATTACTACAGATGGATTGTTTCTTCTTTCTTTAATCCATTCTTTTAACAAGGTTTTAAAGTTTTCCTTAAACTCAGGAGTATCATACCAAATATGGGCAGAAAACTGGCTCCAAAACAAAATTCCTTCCTGATCTAAAAGTTCTTGATATTTTAAATTATGTGGTTGATGTCCTTCTCTAAAAGCATTGTATCCTGCTGCTTGAACCTGCTTGATTCTGGCTTTAATTTCAGTATTGGAAAAAGAATGACTTTTTCCAATTAAATGTTCATACTCACAAGTTCCGTTGATAAAAACAGGCTCATCATTTAAGAAAAAACGATTGTCATTTCCCGCTCTATTGATAGGCCAACTTACCCAGCGAATTCCATAAGGTGTAATTAGCTGATCAATCACCTTATTGTTTTCATAAATAGTTGTTACCAATTGATACAAATATGGATTTTCTAAAGACCACAGTTTTGGTGCTTTAATTTCTGGTAAAGTTTGTTTGATTTCTTTAACTCCTACCAAATTTTTCTCCTCCGTTTTGATGGATGAAACTTCATATCCATTAGCATCTAACAACTTATTTTCTATGGTGATGCTTTTAGAAAAACTTCTATAGTTTTTAAGTTCTGTTGTTGTGTGTAAAACTGCTTTTTCTTTACTAGTACTTTCATCATTCCAAACATGTACTCCAAAAGGTTCAATTCTTAACGGTTCTGTAATCACTAAAGAAACAGGTCTAAAAATTCCCATAGGCTGAGAACCTTCAGAAAACCCCCACTCTCCCGAACAACCACCACAAACCCATGGTAAGTCTGTAATATATGCAGGATGTTCAGCTTTAACCATTACGCTGTTTTCTTTTGTAAAAGAAATAGCATCAGTAATATCTATTGTAAAAGTAGTTCTACCTCCTTTGTGTTCTCCAACTTTTTTTCCGTTTACCCAAACGGTTGCATAAGAACCTACTCCTTCAAAAAACAAAAAGTGTTGTTTCTCTTTTTGTTTTTCATCTAATTTAAATGTTTTTTGATACCAAGCCGTTCCATGTAAATTTCCATGTTTGGTTCTTCTATATCCGTAATATTGATCCCAATTATGAGGCACAGACACTTTTTCCCAATTGGCATTTACATTTGGGTTCTTTACAAACTCACTTTCTAAAACCGGTAAACTATCTAACATAACAGTAGTCCAATCAGTATTTAAGGATTGTGTTTTTCTAACAGAAGAGAGTTCAGTATCCTTTTTACAGGAAACAAAAAACATCAAACCTAAAAACAATATATAATGTATACACTTCATAATTTAATAGAATAACCAGTCTACAGACTTTTTATCATTTTTGTCTATCAACCCTGCATCTCGTGATTTTATTTTTTGATTTGCATCCACAAAACCAAAGATCAACACACGTCCTTTCCCTAAATTCAACTCATTTTCTCCTGGTTGAAATTCGTAAGTATGGATATTAATTCCGGGCAATCCTTGTAATTTAACTGCGTTGGCTAAAACTACATCGGCTTCTCCATGTTCGTTTCCTCCTGCATTGGTTTCTAAACTTGGCGGAAACAAAAACCTTTTTTGGTCGGTTTTAAAATAACCAACTACCAATTTTACTACTTTATCGTTCTTAAATTTTAACTGAGTCCCTAATTTATTTTGAGTATCAGCTACATAAGAAATTCCTTTTAAGTTTTTTAACTCTGGAGCCAATTCTGTAATTTGACTTTCTGGAATACCATATACTTTTGTGCCTACTTTTACATTATAAACACCCTTACTATCACTTAATAAATTAACATTTACAGCTTGCCAAGGCTCTACTTCTTGTTTAATAATTTTACCATTTTTGGCATTTTTTAGCAGATCTAGATTTCTTTTAAAATTAGCCAACTCTCTTTCGTAATGTGGTAGTAATTCTTTCCATGTTTTGTTATGTCCATCATCACCTCCTATTGGAATTCTTCTTTGTGATGTTTGCATACTATTGGCATACCAATAAGCATCTTGTGTTAATGCCACCAACTTTTCATAATGTTGGATGCTATTTTCTAAATGTGGCAAAGCCTTGTTTAAATCTTGAATATTATTTGAATAACTGTAACGCAACACCCATAAAGCCGATTTTACTTTTTCTGAAAAGAAATTGGCAAAAGCATCATAACAGTATACATCATTTTTAAGCCTATTAAATTCATCTCTATTTTTAGAAACATCACCTGAAGCCACATCAATGGCTCTAACTGCTGCTGATCCATGCGCTACAATTTCCTGAATAATTTGTACTGGTGTTTCGCCCACATGGGGTTTATTTTCCCATTCCTTTTTAGCGTAGTCTAATAAAATTTCGCCTACAGGTCCACAAGATTCGTAAAAACCAGGGTACACTCTCCATTTATAAGGGTTCACCAATTGACTTTCAAACATTCCCAATAATAAAGTTTGACGATTCCCTTCTGTGATTCCAAATCTCCTTAATGTCTTAGGAGCAATTTCTCCAATTTGCTCATAAGCTTCTAAAATATGCTTTCCTCCTTGCTGTTTGGTTCCGTACATGGTAGCCAACTCATCTGCCCAAAAATTAATTTCTGTAGTTCTATCTCTGTTGCTTTGCCAAGCATAACGCCCCCATGCTTTGTACCAAATCCAATCTCTGTCCATTTCTAACAAACGAGATTCAGTTTTATCTGGAGCATAAGGCCAATCCCAATAAGAAGTTTGAGGAAACAAATGCAAGGCATTGGCTCCATGAACCTTGTGCATGGCTTGTACACTTTTTTGTATAAAGTCTGGAGAACCATATCTAAAAGGTTCTAAATTTGCCAAAATATGCACATTTGCAATATGAGTTGATCCTGCTTTGCTTAATTTTTGATGCGTTTCTGCCCAAGGTCCTCTTGGCTCATATGTTGTTAAAGATTCTCCATTATACTTATTCATGGTGTATAAGTTCTTGTACAAAGGCAATGCTTTTTTCATCACCAAAGGAGCATCTGTGTCATGACCTCTAAGAATAATTGGTGGTTCATTAGTTTCTCCTATGGCTTTTAAGCCATCTTGTACTCCCGGAATAATCACCTTGGTAAACCATTCCACATCATCATCAACAGTATTCATAGCTTCTCCTAAAGTAGTTAACAACCCAACATTTGGATATTTTTCTATAAAAGCCGCTATAGATTTTTGGGTATAATCGGCAATTACAGGTACTATTGGTCTTGATCTGTCTTGCGTTTTAATTCCATAATGTTCTGCAAAAGGTTTAGATACCAAAATATTATAAAACATTTGAATGATCCAAATTCCTCTTTTATCCGCTTCTTTGGTAATGAATTTAAAAATCTCTTCGTTCTTTTTAAATTCTTCATCTGTAACCTCAACCGCAAAAGGATAGTCTTTTAGTTTTACCAAAGAGGCAAAAGGATGTCCGTTCCACAAATACAAAGAATTGTATCTGTTTTCCACCATCATGTCTAAATACTTTACCCATAATTCTTTGTTGTAAAACCAAGGAAAGTTTTTAGGAGTATAAGGATACTCATACACCGTTCTACCTGGTAAATATTCCATTTTCTGCACTCCAATAACCGTTCCTCTCAAGACCATTTCTGGTCCGTTTTCTAGATTCACAACATCTGGTAACTTGCCTTCTTCTTTAACTTTATCTGCCAATTCTAAAAGCCCATACAAAGTCCCTGAAGCATCATTTCCGTGTACAGTAATTATGTTTTCTGAAGTACAAATTTGATAATGTTCTTTTTTTGTTTTTCCTTTTTTATCAGACACCAAAATTACACTTCCTGTAACTCCATCGGGAATTTCAGTAGCTTGTGTTACTTGATAATCATGATCTTTTAATACTTCTGATAATTTGTGTATTCCAAACTGAATTCTTGGTGAATTTTCATCACTAACAATGGTAATTTTTTTGTTTGGAGTACAAGCGCTTAGTACCAAAAAAAACAATATTCTTAAATACTTCATTTTTTATCTTCTAGTTATTCCCCTTTAAAAACTTTTTTAAGGTATGCCACGTTAGATCCGTAGTTTGCTTTTCTATCGTGAACTCTCGTTGTATCCCTAGAACGCTCTACAATTAACCAACCTTTCCAGTGCATTTTATCTAAGGTTTCTTTAATTTTTGGTAAGTCAATGGCAGGATCATTTTCAATCCAATTCCCATCTGTATTAGAAGCGTGAATTTGTCCAATATTATCACGTCCTAAAATTTTTAATTCTTTAGAAATATCTTTTCCATGCTCAATGGCATTAGAAAAATTAAAAGAAATTTTTATGTTTCTATTCCCTATTTCTTCCAATAATTTTTTCTCTTCAGTTGCATCTAACGAAGTTTCAATAGCAATAGCTCCTCCTATTTTACCAACTTCTTTTCCTGCCCAACGCAAACGTTCTACAATAGCAGGTCTTAATTCAGGATTTTTCACCAAATCTCCTTGGGTTCCCAATGGTAAATAAGCTATTTGAACGTTAAACTTTTTCATGGTTTCTATACAATCTGATACCATTCTTTTTACTGTTGGTCTTTTTGCAAAAGATTGTGCATAAAAACCAGACATGGCAATAGAACTTATTTGAACTCCTAAAGAATCTGATCTTTTTCTGAATTTATTTACCTCTATGGTATCTCCAAATTTGCTATCAAAAGTTTCTCTATTCCCTAAACCTCCCATATCCATTTCAATTCCATCAGCATTGATGTCTTTGGCAAACTGAAAAGCACTTAGTTTTTGACGTTTTAAAATCATCCAATCACACACTGCCACTTCATATCTGTCTTTGGTAGGACCTGGCCACACTCCTTCTTTTATAGGAAAAGTCACCAATTTGCTAGGATCAATTTTTACATATTTAATTCTTTGTCTTCTCCAAGTATAAATACAGTGTAACATTCCATCTGATCCTTGAATAATAGATGGATAAGAATATTGACTAATTTTAGAATCTTCTAAAACCAAAGCTGCGTTCCAGTTAATTCCGTCTTTAGAAATAGCTATATTTAAAGGACTTCGGTAACTTTTATTCATGTCTTCACTTGGCCAAACATGGTTATATATCAAGGCATGTTCTCCGTTTTTCATAGTTACAGCATCCGTTCCAGAACTATTATTAGGCATGTTTAATAATTCTAAATCAGACCAAGTTTTTCCATCATCTTCAGACCAAGTAGTAAATAAGTGTCTGTTTCTTGTTCTACCTATTTGTTGAAGTTTTCCGTTTTTATGAAACAAAATACTTGGCTGAATAGCATTGATATCTTTTTTTCCTTTTGGAAGTGTGTCTCCCATTACCCATGTTTTTCCAAAATCTGGAGTAGATTCCATTCGCAAATTCCATCCATTCCCTTCTATGCTTGACGGTAACAATAAATTACCATTTTTTAACAATTCTGGTTTGTTTTTAATAGGCCCTAAAAATCCTTCTGGTAATTTTTCAGCAGCAGACCAAGTTTCTCCTCCATCAGAAGAACGTTTTAACATTCCCCACCACGTAGATGGACTAGGTCCAATTTTATAAAACAACATCAAATCCCCATTTGGAATTTGATATAAAACAGGATTCCATGTAGGGTAACGTAATGTATCATTTTGAATTCCATTGGCTACTTCTACCCCTTTTGTCCATTTTCCGTTTTTGCGTTTACTCACATAAATACAAACATCTGGGTTTCGCTCTTTGGTTCCTCCAAACCAAGAAGCCACCAATTCTCCTTTTGTGTTTTCTACAATAGTAGCAGCATGACAAGACGGATATTCAGCTTCTTCATAAAGAAATTCTTCGGCAACAATTCCTTCTTTCCAAGTTTTATCTTCTAAAGCTATCTTTTTTTCTACAGGTGTATTTTTACAACTTGCTAAAAACACTAAGCTCAAAAGAATAAAAACTACCTTATTTTTTCTCATTATTTTTTTCATTTAATTAAATTTCAATCAATTACTTTATACATTAAGATTCATTAATTCTGAATCATTTTTATATGCTATTTAAATACTCTTCTAACATTGTATAACCATCTTTACCTACAAGGTTTCTATCTTCTGAGTTATGAACATCTAAACCTTGTTTCTTTTCCCAAAAATCTGGCATACCATCGTGATCTGTATCTTTTGGAGCAGGAATACTTATTAATTCTGGCCAACCACCAACATCATTCTGATTATCAATAATTCCTGTAATTAGGGATCTATCAACAACCTTGTGACTCTCTTTATAAGAAGCTCCTTCAAATGTTGCATATCCTTCTTTTGTTTCTTTAATAATCCTAGTATCAACAGAATCTCTTTTGGGTAATGTTGCCCCTGTATTTTTAAGAACAGATTGAAATGCTTCTCTAGCAGATTGTTGATGAATAGGCATGGACTTCCATGGTTTTTCTTGTTTTAATTTATCTAGAGGAAGTTTTGATTGTACTCCTCCATCCCAATTATTTCTAGAAACTTTTTCATTTCCTTCCATAAAGTTTTCTGCAACATACCATTTACCAAAATCATCAATTTCATTTCTAAAACTAGGGTTTGCAATACGATAAGAAACCTCTCCTGGTTCTGTTGCTGGTCCTGGTTTATAATAATTGGCAACCATATTAATAGCTGTAAACTTGAATTTATCATTTCCTTGTTGGAATGCCTCACCACCATAACAACTATTATATCCCCAATTATAAATTACATTGTTTCTGTAATCAGTATATCCCGAACCAGAAGCAAACCTAGGATTTCTACTTGAGTGATGTGCTAATAAATTATGATGATAAGTACTATGATTTGACCCCCAAATACCTCCAAAACCATGAGAACCTTTTACATGATTAGACTTAGACATACTTTCTGCAACCAAACTCCATTGCACAGTAATGCTATCACAATGATAAATAGACATGGTTTCATCAACAGACCAACTTGCCGAAATATGGTCTAAAATAATATGTTTTCTATATCTACTTGAAATTGCATCAGAATCGTCCCCTGATTCATCACCCAAACGGACTCTTAAGTATCTTATAATAACATGATCTGCTCCAATATT
The DNA here is from genome assembly GCF_054111205.1 of Wenyingzhuangia sp. IMCC45467. Next base: position 2,879,721 of record NZ_CM134196.1, on the reverse strand, counting down.
CAATGAATAATTCTTAATACAAATACCATCTCCTGGAGCCGTTTGCCCTGCTATAGTTATATAAGGATGTTTAATTTTTAAAGCACTTTCTAAAGCAATTGTTCCAGACACTTTAAAAACAATTGTTCTTGGCTCTGATGCTTCAATTCCTGCTCGTAAACTACCTTCTCCTTTATCATTTAGATTTGTAACTTCATACACAACTCCTCCACGACCACCTTTGGTAAATTTACCATACCCCTCGGCAGTTGGAAAAGCAAGTTGTTGAGAATTTGATTTGGAAATACTCAATATTGACATTAGTATCATTAAAATCTTAATTTTCATTTTTTTTATTTTTTAAGTTGCTAAATGATAAAACCTACTTTACTTAATAACTCTTAATTCACTTCTATTTTATAAGTCCCCGATTTTAAGGTCAATACCAATTTTTCATTTTTTATTTGATAGTCTTTTTTACTGGATGTTAACCTTTGTCTATTCACTTTTACATCAGAAGCTTTTGTAGTTGGTAAATACACCAATGCCGATGTATTTGCAGGAATGGTTACTTGCCATGTTAACTTATTTCTTTTAATGTTCCAATAACTTTTTATCAATCCGTGGATAGAATTGTAGGATGCGTTTACATAACTTAATCCTGCTTTAAAATCTGGTTTCATGATGATTTGCTTAAATCCAGGATGTGCTTCGCTAGATTTAATTCCGGCCATGTTTTCATAATACCAAATCATTAAATCTCCCAATAACATCACATGATTTTGAGAGTTCATTTTTGGATCGGCTGTATTTCCATTCCACAATTCCCAAATAGTAGTCGCTCCATTTTCTACCATATATCCCCAACTAGGATATGTTTTGTTTGATGCTAATTGATAAGCTAAATCTCCTCTTCCAAAATCAGTTAAGGTTCTCATTAAAAATTGTGTTCCCACTACTCCGGTACTTATATGTCCTTGTTTGGTAACTTCAATTTCATTAACCATATTTTTAAAAACCTTCTCTTTTAAATTGTCTGGCACCATATCAAAAGCCAATGGTAATACATTTGCTGTTACGGTATTATTGGCATAACTAAAGGTTTCTTTGTGAAAAAATTTATCGTTAAATGCTTTTTTTACACGATTTGCCAAATCATCATAATAAACGATATCCGCATTGTTTTCTCCCGAAATTTTTGCAAACTTTTTCATCAATTGCAATAAATGATAATAAAAGGCACTTGATAGCAATTCTCCATCTGTTAAACGTGTAGGATCTTGAGAACGAATAATCTCTAAAGATTCTGGCGGTACACACCAATCTCCATATTTGTCTTTGGTCATCAAATCATTTTTCAAATAATTGTCTTCCATGTACAACAACCATTTTTTCATGTAGGGATAATGTTTTTTAATACTTTCAGTGTCTCCGAACTGGGTGTGCAACATATCCGCTACTTTTATATAAGCTCCTTGCCAAGTAACACCATCACCGTAATAACGCCAAAACGCTGGAGCTACATCTGGAATTCCACCATCTAAGGTTTGTGAGTATTTTATATCGTCTAACCATTTTGCATATAAAGTCTGGTTGTTAAAAATGAAACTTTCTCCATAAGCTCCGGTAGTTCTATCTCCCAACCAAGGTTGACGTTCGTTACGTTGTGGACAATCAATAGGCATTCCTTTGTAATTCCCTCTAATTCCCCAATAGGCATTCTTAAAAATCTGATTCATGGTTTCGTTAGAACTCTTAAACGTTCCAACAGTCTCCATTTCATCATAAACCACTTTCCCTAAAAAATCATTCACTTTAGGAGCATGTGTAAATCCTGAAAGTTCTACAAAACGAAAACCGTGATACACAAATTTAGGTTCCCAAACTTCATCACCTTCGCCTTTTAAAATATAATAATCAGTGGTTTTGGCATCGCGTAAATTGGCAATATATAAAGAGCCATCGTCTTGTAAAGACTCTGCAAATTTCATCGCAATTTTATCGCCTTTATTTCCTTTTACTTTTATTTGCAACCAACCTACCATGTTTTGTCCCATGTCTAGAATGTAAGTTCCTTTAGATGTTTTTTTTATCGATACAGGTTTTACTGTATCCATTACTTTCATGTTTGGAGTCATTTGCCCTTCGTAAAAACCTCCTGGTTCTTGTACCCACATTAAATTCATCCAATGGCTATCATCAAATCCTACTTTGTTCCAATCTTTAATTTCTTTACGGGCATCATACGTTTCTCCATCATATTCGTTATTTGCTCTAATAGGTCCATTTGGAGTAAACTTCCAACTTTCATCGGTTTTTATAATTTCTTTGGTTCCGTCTTCATATTCAACAACAAGTTGTAACGCCATTTTAGGAAACCCAAAACTTTTTATTTTATAAGGTTTGTACTCTTGCCTCATGGCAAAAAAACGTCCATTACCCAAAATGGTTCCTAAAACATTATCCCCTTGTTGAAGTTGATTCGTCACATCAAAAACATTGTATTTTACATTTTTTGTATAATCGGTTGGCACAGGAGCTAACACCTGATTCCCTATTTTTTCTCCATTAACATAAAATTCATACAATCCCATTCCCATGATAAAGACTTTGGCTTTCTTTATCTTTTTTTCTAGGTTGATTTGCTTACGAACATAACGAGCTGATAATTTTGAAAACTGCCCAACGGTATCTCCTGGAAACAATTGATTGTATCCAATCCATCGGGTAGATTTCCACTCCGCATAAGTTAAAATTCCCATGCTCCAAAAAGCAGATTTGCTCCAATTACTCTCTCCTTTATTGGTCCATACTTTTACTTTCCAATAAGCTTCATCTTTGCTATCTAATTTTTTTCCTGCATAAGTAATATTTACAGAAACATTGCTATTTACTTTTCCACTATCCCACAAATCGGCCTTGTTTTCTGCTAACTTTTCTGATGATGAAGCCACTAAAATTTGATAAGCTGTTTGCTCTAACTCTGTTTCTGATGTTTTTATTAGCCAACTCAAACGTGGTTGCAAAACATCAATTCCCAAAGGATTGGTTAACATTTCGCATTGTAAATTGTTTAGCGATATGTTTTTTTGGGCAAACACATTACAACTAACAATTAATAATAAAATATGTAAAAAAAGTTTTTTCATGCTTTTTAACTTATGTCTTTAATAAACGTCATTCTGAATTTATTTCAGAATCACATACTTTTGTGAACTAGAATCATCCTTCGACTCTGCTCAGAATCTAGTTCAGGTTGACAACTCTTGGATTTATTCAGAAATTACCTTCTCCAACTTACTTGAAGCAGCCACTTCTTTTCCATTTCTAAACACTCGTAATCCTTGACCTTTGTGATATTTTTCTCCTGTTTTGTCCCAAACAATTGTAATAATATCTCCGTGATATAACACATTATCTAAACAAAACCAATCCCATTGTTCTTGTGGAATTAAAGGATTGACTTCTATTTTTTCATCGGCACGAGGACGTAATCCTACCAAACCAGTAATCATTAAATCGTTAAATGTGGAGTGATTGTAATAACGGCTACGCTCTCTATCCCCCATTAGCCAATATCCTGTAGTTTCGTCTAAATACTCCCCAATATATGGACGACCACGGTAGTATTGAGATTCTACATACAAATTCATTTGTTTAAAATAATCGTCCTTGGCCACCACACTCTGATTGTAGTTATTCAATACATTTGCCATCGCTGTTAAGGTTTGTGATGTTGCAAAAGGCCAAACTGCTCCATCCCATTCGCAAGTTCCTGTACCGTGACTTCTAAATCTCGTACTTCTACGTTCTGCTGTGGTTAAACCAAAAGGAGCTGCAAATCCTTCTTCATCTTTTACCTGCTCCCAAGCGTTTTCAAATCCTTTGTTTTTAGAAGGTAAATTAAAATACCACGGAATAAACCCAATCGCTTCACGAACATTTGAAGAGGTATCTTTTTCTGTTAAAGTCTCAAAAAACAAGTCTTTTTTATTCCATAATTTTTGTTCTACCAAGTTTTTTAACTTTTCTGATTTGGCTTTAAAGTAAGCTGCTTTATCCGTATCTCCATTCATGGTTGCCATGGTTTGTAAAGCTTCGGCATTGGCAAACATATAACTATTAATGGTTGGACGTGCATTACGCACATGACGACCTCCACTCAACGATTCTTCCATACCGTCTTTTACATCGTTTTGCCAAAACAAACCGTCGGTACGCTGACGTTCTTCTTCCCAACGTGCATAATCTGAAACCATGTCTGGATAAAAATCTAACAAGTATTTTTCATCCTTATTTACCAAATAACGATTGTACAATGCATCGGCTGTCCAACTACTAAATTTGTGTAATTTTTTCATCGGTTTTCCTTCGTTTCCACGGTACCAAATATTTACATTTTGTTCAATGTATTTTGGATCGTGAACCCAACGAAATTCATAAATATGATGCCCCAAAGCACAAGCTATTAAATTGTATTTATCTGCATACGACCTATCCACTAGAAACTCAGTAATGGCATAACCTTGAGGAGTGTTGGTAATGTGTTTTCGCAAACTCCACCAACGGAAATAATACATTTCTTCAAAATTATCTTGCGGACATTCAAATAACGGAATATTGCTTTTCATCCAAGTCCAAGCACTATCATTAGGAACTGCTTTGGCAATATTTTCATCTTCCATTCTATTAAAATAATCGGCATAATGTTTAAAATCATCTGCCTGTAAAACGGTTTTTGAATTAGGGATTTTCACCTCTGAAACCGTTTCTGAAGATTTACATCCTGCGATTAAAACAGGTAATACCAGTAATAAATATTTTATTTTGTTCATTTGCATCTGTCTATATTAATTTGTTCTCGATACGATTTTTCGTTCCTCAAAATCACTCGAACTGACGTTAATTTATTCTATTAAAACCTCTTCAGTTTGAGTGATTTTTACAAGGATTCAGTTGTAAAATTTGTATCGAAAACAAGAGGGTTTAAAAACTAAATTTAATTATCGATAAATTCCTTGTTCCGAAAAACCACTAGAACTGACATTAACTATTTATGTTATTTCCCGTAAAACGTATAGGTTTTCCCTGCTTTCATAGCAATATCATACTCTTTATACTTTGGCAACGTCAATTTTTCAATATTTGCTTTTTTAGAAACAATTGGTTCTTTTACCGCTACCTCATAAAAGAAAGGATTTTTGTTTTTTCCTCTGGCTTTTTTCAAACTTGCTCCTGTTAAAGAAGAAGTCAGTCGCAACCTACAATTCCCATCTTTTGAAGCTGTAATTTTTAATTTTGATACTTTATGATTCTTCCAAGTAATGTCTATTTCATAACCACCTCTGGTTTTTAAGCCTTTGATGTTTCCATGTTTCCAAACGTCTGGCAAAGCAGGCAATAAGTGAATAGCTTCTTCGTGACTTTGCATTAACATTTCTGCAATTCCCGCTGTACACCCAAAATTTCCATCAATTTGAAAAGGTTGATGTGCATCTAACATATTAGGATACGTTCCTCCTCCTTTTCGTTGATCTGCAGTGACCAAATGCAACTGATCTTGTAACAATTTATAAGCGTGATTTCCATCTAACAAACGAGCCCATAAATTTACTTTCCACCCCATAGACCAACCTGTAGATTCATCTCCTCTATATTTTAAAGATGTTTTTGCTGCTTGAAACAATTCTGGAGTTCTAAAAGGTGATATTTGATTGCTAGGAAACAATCCGTACAAATGCGATACATGACGATGATGATCTTCTGGATCGTCCCAATCAATTAACCATTCTTGCAACTGACCATGTTGTCCAATTTGCATTGGAGCCATTTTTGTCAAAGTTGTTTCTAGTGTTTTTGCAAAGGTTTCGTCTTCATTTAAAATTTTTGTAGCACGAACCAAGTTGGTAAACAAATCAAAAATTAACTGATTGTCCATCGTAGTTCCTGCCGTAATGGTCGATTTTCCGTCTTCTCCTCCATGGGTGTTTTCTGGAGAGTTTGAAGGCACTACTACCAAATATCCCGAATTAGGATCGGTAATCATAAAATCTAAAAAGAACTGAGCAGCTCCTTTCATAATCGGGAAAATTTCCTTTAAAAACGCTTCATTTCCTGTGTATAAATAACGCTCCCACAAATCTTGACACACCCATGCTCCTCCTGTTGGCCACATTCCAGAAGCCGCCATATCTATAGGCCCAGTAATTCTCCAAATATCCGTGTTGTGATGCAACACCCAACCATTGGCATTGTACATTGTTTTAGCGGTTTCTTTCCCTGTTTCTGCCACTTCTCTAGCTAGCTGAATAAAAGGCTCGTGCATTTCCGAAAGATTGGTCAACTCCGATGGCCAATAATTCATTTCTGCATTGATGTTCATGGTGTATTTACTTTCCCATGGCGGGAACAACATATCGTTCCAAATACCTTGTAAATTGGCTGGTTGCCCACCTGGTTGTGAAGAAGAAATCAATAAATAACGTCCAAATTGAAAATATAAAGCTGCTAATTCTGGATCAAACTGACTGTCGAATTTTTGAATACGAAGATCTGTTGGGTCTTTTGCTATATTGCTTTTTCCTAAATTTAAAGACACACGATTGAAAAACTTTTGATAATAGTTTACATGCGTATCTTTTATGGTTCCAAAATCCTTAGCAATGGCTTTGTCTAAAAACGCTTTGCTTTTTGCCACATAATCAGCAGAAATATCTTTATAATTCACAAAATTGGTCGCTATAGAAATATAAAGCACCACCTCATCGGCTTTATCTACACTAATAATTCCGTTTTTTACAGACAGTTTTCCACCTTTATTTTTGGCAGCCATACGTCCTTGAAATTTCACTCTACCTTTTTGACCTTCTACCGTACTGGTTACTCCCGCTAAAGTCACTTGTTCTTCTTCGGTAGTGCTTTTGGTTTTATCAAACGGACTGTTTAAAAACGCATTACAAGTAATCATTCCTGGTTTGTTGGCAGATAGTTTTACAGCCACTACATCATTTTCAAAAGCTGATAAAATTTCACGCGTATATTCTACACCATCAACCGTATATTTTACTTTGGCGGTGGCATTTTCTATATTTAAATCACGATAATAATTGGTGTAATTTTGATGTCCTGGAAAGGAAATATACACACTCCCAAAGGTTTGGTAAGGCATCCCATTATTGGTTTGCGAACGAATGTCTGAGGTCGCTAAATCTTGTGCTTCTTTGTATTTTCCATCAAAAATAAGTTGACGAACTTTTGGCAACGCTACCAATGCTTTTTTATGAGCATTGCTATTTGGAGAACCCGCCCAAATGGTTTCTTCGTTTAATTGCAAACGTTCTATAGCTGGATCTCCAAAAACCATGGCTCCTAAACGACCATTTCCTAATGGCAAAGCTTCGTTCCAAATTTCTGCTGGCTTATTGTACCAAAGTTTTAAGTCCTGAGCACTTAATTTTTGAATTCCTAAAACAACTACAAAACAACATATTAGAATGCTATTGCTTTTTATTTTCATACTTACTAATTGATATTTTTATCTGATTTTATTCCGCTTATGATTTGATAAAAAGTTAATCATTATTTCTTGTTAAAGAACTGTTTTATTGAATAAAACAATTCTTATCTTTTACAGAATTGATGAAAAAACAACCGAATAATCAGATAAACACATGCTTCCCACCGTAATTATTAAACTTTTAATAAACCGACCTTAAATTTATTAATCTTAAAACTGTTCGATTCATAAAAATGTTCGGCGGTTGATTATATACATAAAGTACATTCCAACCGCCTTATATACATCTACTACAAAAGAAGTTTTTTAATCAATCTTTATTGATGGGGTCTTAAGTTTACCTCTCCAAACAACTGGTACAAATCATCTATACTTTTCACAGCGTTTTTAGGTAAATTTTCAGGATTGTTTCCAAACACGTATAAATTTTCATAAGGTTCAATGGTGATGGTAGATTCGTCAATTTCTCCTTTTTTATTGGTGATGTTCTCCAAACGCAAGTCTAAATATTTAGCCATAAAAGGATACATTGCTTTTCGTTTAGAGACTTTATAATTATGTCCCTCTTTTGGAAGATGAACGTTTTTAACAACTTCTTTTTTTCCATAAAAACCATAGATACGTTCTATAAAAGGAAATTCTACTTCAGGAGTATTTTTTGTCCAATCGCCACCATCAGAAATTAGTAACTGTGGTTTTGGTGCAGCCAAGGCCGCTATTTCTACATTATTGGTAGCCTGACCACATACATGAATTCCTCGTCCGCTTTCACAAGGACAACCTCCAGAATGGTATGCCGATACCATGACTACAGGAACAGACACGGTTACTCTTTTATCTAAAGCGGCTAAAAATACTGTTTGCGATCCTCCTCCAGAACCACCTGTTACCCCAACTCGAGACATATCAGCATGTTTTAATGTCGATACATAATCTAACAAACGCATCCCGCTTAATACTTGAATGGTGGATGCAATGCTATTTCTGTGTGTTGTTGATGGAAATTGTAATTGCGATTCTCCCCAAGCAAACAAATCGTAATTCACAACAATCGCTCCCATTTTAGCCAACATGGCACAACGAATTTGTTCACTCTCGCGATAACGACCATCACCAAAATGTCCGTTTGGAGATACAACAACCGCTTTTTTTCCACGCAATGGATACGGTTTGTAAATAGAACCTGTGGTATAAACTCCTGGTAAAATTTCTAAAGCGATATTTTCAACCGTGTAACCATCATACTTTCTTTTTTTGGTTACAATGGGTTTAGAATCTGGCATTTTTGGAGCTTTGTCCAATCCAAAAGCTGTAAACATACAAGCTTTTAACTCCGTAACTCTTTCTTTCCAAGTTGCTTTATCTTGATACTGTGAAGCCAAAAACTCTAATTTTTTAAAAGCCTTTGCTTCAGTTAATTTGTGGTATTGAAATGGTTTTATTTTATAACTTCCATCACCTTGTTTTACAGCCGACAAATTAAAAGGACTCAATAAATTAGCAAAGGTCACTTCTATATTGGTCACATCTATTTTCCATTGTGCGTACTCCACTTCTTTGTTTTTTAACAAACCATCATTGTCTTTAATGTTTACATGAAAAACAGCTTTGACACTTTCCATTGTTTTGGATAATGATTGTTTAAAATTTGTATCTGATGTTTGTGCTTGCATCCCCACAAACATTAACAAACAAGTTAAAAGGAGTGTATATTTTTTCATTGTTCTTTTTATTTACATAAAATACGATACGTTCCCGAACCTAGTGTAAATGTTGGTTTTTCGTGTTCTAAGATAAATTCTTCAAATGACTTTCCATTGACTAGGATTTGTGATGAAGCTTGAACAGGCAACTTTAATGTAGCCGATGTGTTGGCAGGAATTTGAACCGTAAAAATTGTTTCTTTTGCTGTTTTTTCCCATTCGGAAACAATAGTTCCATACACCGATTCGTAACTCGATTTTACAAAGGTCATATCTCCTACAATTTCTGGTTGAATAAAAAAGTGCTTAAATCCTGGTTGCTGTAAATCTGGCTGTATTCCCGCCAAATGCGTATAAAACCATTCTTCTATTTGCCCCATCATAAAGTGGTTCCATGAATTTCCTTTTCTTGGATCCCATTGTTCCGTTAAGGTAGTCAATCCAAATTTTATCTGAAAACCATACCCTGGTGTATCGTAATGATTGTTCATTTTATACATCACTTCATTTTCTCCATTTCTAGCCAAAGCTTCAAATAAATAACGGTTACCAACATCACCTGTGGTTAACCTATATCCTCTGTTTTTAATATCTACTAATAAATTGTTCATCACCGCTTGCTTATCCTGTGGACCTACAATATCCATAAATACAGAAACAGCATTGCTAAACTGACTTCCTGTTCCGTATTGTTTGGTTTCTTTGTTAAAAAACTTGTTGTTATAAGCTGTTTTGACATTGTTTGCTAAGGCTTGATATTTAACAATATCTTCAGTTTTATTTAAATGCTTTGCTGCTTTGGCAAACAAGTTTACTGCATAGTAATAATGACTAGTTGCAGACAACGCAATTGGACTATTTTTTGAATATCCTGCTGCATGTTCTCCGTAATCGTACCAATCACCTAAACCATAGTCTAAAATGTAATTATCTGACTTTAAGGTCAAGTAATCTACATATTTTTTCATCACATCGTAATACTCGCGAATTAAAGAATCATCTCCATAATATTCGTAATACATCCAAGGTAAAATGACTCCAGAAACACCCCATTCTGGAGAATCGGTAAAATCGCCACCAAAAACCACATATTCTGGAGCAATGGTAGGAATCAACCCATTTTCTCGTTGCGCATCTTTAATATTTTGCATGATGCTTGGAAAGTAAACTTTCATGTTGTAATTAAACATCAATCCAGGTCCGTTTAAATGTGCTTCTTCTAACCAACCTAATTTTTCACGATGTGGACAGTCTGTTAATACTGCTTGAAAATTACTTTTAATGGCATTGTTTATCAGCTCATGGGCTTTGTTAAAAATTTCATTTGAACTTTCAAACGTTCCTGTTTCTCCTGCTGAATTATAGATGAAATTCGATTTTAAATCCACCAAAATTGGTAAAGAATCTACTCTAGTTTCTTTATAGTTAATATTCTCAATTTGCATGTACTGGTAACCATAATAACTAAACTTTGGCTGCCAAATTTCTACATCACCTCCCTTTAAAGTGTATTCAAAATAATAGGGTTTTCCAGAACGTCCTTGACTAATACTTCCATCTTCTTTTAAACCTTCACCAACCCAAACACGAACCTTTTGTCCTTTTTTACCTTTTACTTGAAGGGTTGGAAAACCAGATAAATTTTGCCCCATGTTAAAAACATATGTGTTAGGTTGAATTTGATTAAATTCTTTAACATGAAATTGTTTCTGAATGGTTACAGGTGGAGCCGTTTGTGCTTTTAAAATTCCTTTGGGAGCTTTTTGAACTATAACAGACTTCCATGCCTTATCATTAAAATCTGCTTGATTCCACCCCTTTTGTTCTAAATTGGCATCGTAATCTTCTCCTCCAAACATACTGTTATAGGTTATTGGACTTTTACTGTACTTCCATGTTTTATCAGATTTAATTATACTTTCAGAACCATCAGCATAAGTTATTTTCATTTTTAAAAATAAGGTTGGAGGACCAAAACTCACAAAAAACTTAGCATAACGGGCTGCCAACATATTGTACATTCCATTTCCTAACAAAACACCAATGGCATTGTCTCCGTTTTTTAAAAGTGATGATGGAACTTCGTATGTATTGTAATTTACAGATTGATCATAATCTGTCCACAAGGGAGCAAATTCACTATTCCCAATTTTTTCTCCGTTGATGGTTAATTCATAATGCCCCAATCCAGAAACATATACCACGGCTTCCTTAATTTCTTTTTCAATCTTAAAAAGTTTACGTAACATAATACTTCTTCTTGACAAAGAATCTGAAGCATTGATGATAGAATCTCTTTTTGATCTTTTAAATGTTGCCGTATGAAAATGTCTTCCTTCGGGTAAATGACTATCTTCTTTTGAAATGGCTCCAATCCATGTTGGTTTTAGACTTTCTGTTGATGGAACTGTTCTAAAAAAAGCTGTTTTACTCCAATCGGAAGCTTCATTTTTTTGATTCCATACTTTTACTTTCCAAAAATATTTGGTTTCAGCATTTAGTGATTGACCAATAAAAATCAACTGACTTTGATTTGAGGTAACTCTCCCACTATCCCAAATATCTGCTGTATTTTCTTCTAGCTTTTCTAGAGAAGAAGCTATTAAAATTTGATAGGCAGATTGTGATACGTTAAAACCTGTAGCAGTTAACCGCCAACTTAACCTTGGATGATTTGCAGCAACAGCCAATGGATGCTTATTCATTTCGCAAGTCAATTCTGTTACCTCAAAATTGGCATTCTTGGCAGATGTACAAGCTGTTAACACAGCCATGCAAATAAATATGACTTTTAATATTTTCAATTTATAACTTTTTTGTAGTTAATGATTTTATATGAAATACCGCTTCTGGAATTTTTGTCCCCGTAAAAGGTAAATCATCATAATCTTCTTTATCTGCAGGAGTGTCTGGTGTTGGAAAATGACGTTGCTGTCCCGTACGGAACATAATACGCTCAATACCATTTGCAGGAGCATAAAATATTTGACGAGATGCTTTTCCTCCATTCACACTAACGGTATACGATCTTGAGGTAGTGTCTAAAACGACCTTAACAGTATATGTTTTTCCTGCCTCGTAATCTGATATTTTTCTAAAACGAGAACCTGCTTTGGTTTTTAAAACGCCATCCTCATCAAAGACCAAACGAATAGATGGTAAGCCTTGTTTGTTTTGAAACTCCACTTGTAACAAACCATGATTATTTTGCTCTGGAGTAACCGTAAACTCAGCTTCCATTTGTTTAGCAAAAGGAATGACACGTTCTACACGAGCATAGTCAAAAGGATCTTGATCACGAAGTGTTAGTGTTTTTTCATTCTTGTTTTTTTCAATTTCTGCTGAAGCCCAAGACAAATTATAGGTGTTCCAAAAATCTAGTTCATGACCGTCTTTCATTTTATCAAAAACCTCATCAACATCATTTTCTACGGTACTTTTAACAGGTACCGGAACAGAAGCTACCCAAATATCTTCTTTGTTTACGCTATAGCTTACCCATAGTTTTCCATCGTCTGGAGTTCCGTTATTTTCTGTAATTCCACGAACATATTGTGGTCCATACGATTTGTAATTTCCTCCATAACGCATCGGTGTAATTTCTCCGTGTACCAATAACAAATCAGTATACTTTAAACCATCATCACTGGTAGAAATTGCCAAAGGCCAACGATATTCCGATGGGTTATAAACAGTTGCATAACGACCATCCGTTGTTTTTTGTCCCCATATTTTGGCATTACTATTCACAAAACCCGGAGCTCTCAAAGGTCTATACTCCCATGTTTTTCCATCATCTTTACTTAATGATGTTAAAGCATGTTTCCATAAACCAACCACATTACCATTTGGTAAATGATAATAACTAAAGGCTTTGTATTGTTTTTGTAATGGAATTAACGGATCATCTCTATCTGCTTCTTCCACCCATTGTTGCATTAATAAAGGTTGCCCTAATAATTCTTCACAAGCTTTTTTAAATCCTCTGTCTTTACTTTTTTTATAAAATGGGAAATTGGTGTTTTTTTCATTCCAACCATGGTTGTATCTGATAAAATAAATAGGCCCTAAAGATCCATCTTTTTTAATTTCACGAATTACACGACCAATTCCTTTTCCATCATTAGGACTGTCTTTTTCGTCCATAGAAATTCCGTAAAATGCCAAAGTAAAAAGTCGATTGTCTGATGAGGTAAAAAAACCCATACGCTGATGCATGGTTGCTGTTAAGTTTTTGGCCACCCCTGCTACTCCTTCTTTTTGATAGCCATCTGGGATACTATAAATAGGAAAAGCTACTTGAGGGAAACTCCAATGTTCTCCATCTTTAGAGTTCATTAAAAAAGTTTGACTTGGCGGAATGTGTTCCCCCGATGGGTCGCTTAAATAATTCAGGTAAAAAGTTCCATTCCAATATGCCATATTTGGAGCATGATTGTATGTCCAACCAAAACCATCGGCCTTTTCTGGATGTTCTCTACTCGCTCTCATTACTTGCGTGGCATGTACCCCAACAGCCAAGGGTAATTGCCCATGATGATAATCTACGTTTGATAATGTTTTTCCGCTATAATGTACTGTATCTTGTTGAGCAGAAACGGTTGCCGTTCCACCTGCAAACAAAAAAGCCACTGCTAAAAATATATGACGTTTCATGTATTATTTTCTATTTTAGGAGATGCTGAAATAAATTCAGCATGACCACATTTATTTTTTATTCTTTTGAAGGTCCCCCTGAACTGTCACACTGAGCGCAGTCGAAGCGTTGTTTCAGGGTCTCATCGTTAATTTACTTTCATTTCTTTGAGATGCTGAATCAAGTTCAGCATGACGATGTCTTATTTACTTTTCTTTACTTTCTTCAATTAAACCCTTCAATACTTTTTCCGAAATAGTGGTAATCGTACCGTGTTTGTGCCCCTCTGGAAGTTGAATTTGATCAGTAACATCTTTAAAAGTTTTAAAATTGAATGTTTCTACTGCTTTGTAATTTTTCTCTCCGTAATTGTCATAATAAATCAACCACTTTCCATCTTTTTTTAAGACCGTTGGTCCTTCCGATAAATGTCCTGAAAATGGTTCTGTCATGTTTGTAAATGGTCCGGTTGGTGATGTTCCAAAAGCAACTTGTATATCTCGTCTTGGTCTGGTATTGTCTTTTACAATTAAAGCATAATCGTTTTTAGCTTGTTTTACAATCACACAATCAATTACACTAAAACCTGGATCTAAAAACAATTTGGTTTCCGAAAATGTTTTAAAATCTTTAGTGGTTACGTAATACATTCTGTGATTGTTATCTTCAGCTTCAATTCCTTTTTCAAATCTAAACGGAATGGTTGATGCCCAAATAATAATATATTGATCTTGCTCATCATCATAAAAAATTTCTGGAGCCCAAACATTTACCACTGATGGTTCATGTTTCATTACAGGAATGTATTGTTGCTCGCTCCAATTGATTAAATCTTTAGAACTTGCATAACCAAAACCATTGCCACCTTTCCAATCAGTCGTCCAAACCATGTGATATATATCGTCCTTCCCTTTTACAATAGAAGGGTCTCTCATTATTTTACTAGCTCCCGCTTCAGGTTTTAGATAAGGACCTTTTAAATCTTGCCAATGATAACCATCTTCACTAGTCGCCAAATACAATCCGTCTGTAGCTGGTTCTCTAAAAGAAGTAAACAAATACATCTCTTTTTTAGATGCGCATCCAAAAACAGTGATAAACCCTAAAAAAGCTATTATTTTTTTCATAAGCTTAATCAATCTTGATTTTTGTTTTTACCGATTTCCCTTTCTTTAAAGGTGTTTTAACATTTTCAAAAACATTGTTTTTTACATAAATCCCGTTCGATTTTTGTCCGTCTACTTCTAAAAACAAATCTGTTTTTTCCATGGGGAAATTATTCTGAATAACCATGTTTAAAGCATTATTCACTTTAATTACAGCCGTATCTTTTATAGGTATTGTGGTGCTTACATTATCTAAAACAATGTTTTTAGAATTTTCAACTTTAAAAGCACTTCCTATAGATGCATTCACTTTTACATCGTGAAACTCTACATTGGTAGCGGTATCAATAGAAAAACCTTGCTCAGCACTCATGTTGATGTCTGAAAACGTAATATTATCTACAGGCATTTCTGGAATTCCAATAACTTTTCCGGCAGTATTGATATTGGTTCCTCTAACATTGCTAATGTGAATATTTCTAAAAACAGGAGTTTTTTCAGTTACAGGACCTTCAACCGTATTTTTATCGTAAAACAAATTGATCATCACAGCCTCTTTTTTAATATTGTTCATTACAATATTAGACACACGAATGTCTTCAACCACACCACCTCTACCACGAGCAGCTTTTAAGCGAATCCCTCTATCCGTTCCATCAAACACACAATTAGAAATCACAACTTTTTTTATCCCTCCAGACATTTCGCTACCAATTACCACACCTCCGTGACCACTTAACATGGTGCAATTGGTAATGGTTACATTTTCTGTAGGAGTTGCCCATTTTCTTCCATCGGCATCACGACCAGATTTAATGGTAATACAATCATCACCCACACTAATATGACTATTTGAGATGTGTACATTTTTACAAGAAGTTGGATTGATTCCGTCTGTATTTGGAGAATATGGATTAAAAATGGTAATACCATCAATTTTGATGTTATCACAAAAAGCAGGGTTGATTGTCCAAAAAGGAGAATTCTGAATGGTTACTCCCTCAATTCTAATATTTTTACATCTATATGCTTGAAATAATGGTGGACGATGAAATAAATAACTTCTGGTTCTTTTGTAATAATCTTCCGTTTTCAACTCTTTATTTGCTTCTTGAGTCATTTTTTGATACTTGGTCAACGGCAATTTTTCTTTGGTAGATTCTATTCTCCAAATTTCTTTCCACCAAGCTTCTCCTTGACCATCTATAATTCCACGACCTGTAATGGTTATATTTTCTGCATCTTTTGCATATAACAATGGCGAAAAACTTTTCATGACCGTTCCTTCCCAACGCAACTCTACAAAAGGTAAAAAATCATCAAAGTTTTTTGAGAATTTTAATATTGCTCCTGCTTCTATATGAATGACAATGTTGCTTTTTAACTTTAAAGCTCCCGTTAAATATTCTCCAGCAGGAAAATAAACAGTTCCTCCTCCTTGTTCAGCAGCTTTATCTATAGCTCCTTGAATAGCATTGGTACATAATTCTCCTTTGTTGTTTCCTCCTGCTTCTAAAATATTAATCCAACCATTGTTTGCACTTGCATTTAAAGCAGTGCATAGGGTTAATAAAATAATAATTCCTATTCTTTTCATTGTACTTTCTTATTTTGATGTTAATACCAATACCCAATCATTCCCCTCTGCTTGTTCTCCTGGCGGATTAAAAGTAAGTGCTCCTTTATTAGAAAATTCTCCAATAGCCGTAAGCTTTCCATTTTTAGGATTGTACCAATTTGCCTTTACTTTTTCTCCTTTGATTTTTTGCATATTTATCTGCATTTCTCTACCGTTATAGGTATAGATTAAAGCAAAATCTTCTCCTCTTGTAGCAGCTAAATAATCGTATTTTTCTCCTTGATTAGCTACCAAAGAAGCATCTGGAACTCTATCAAAATAAGAATGAGACAAGATCAATTCTTTTAAATATTTCATTTGTCCTGCTCCAGGATCATTCAAAGCATCTACCCAATAAGTTTTACTTCCATAAGCTTCAGGAATTTTGTGGTTGGCATGCATTTGCATGATATGATTGTTTCCATATGTAAACCCAGCTGCTCCAGCAAAAACTGACCAATAAGCATAACGACGTAAATCCTTAGCCTTCCAAACTGGCTGTAAGGTATCGTGTAACCCTTGTGGAATTCCTTCGTAAGATGGCTCCCCGTCTAAGGTTGGTTTTACAGGTTCTAAATTAAAATCTACTTGTACAAATTTGTAATTATCTTCTCCGTAATTTCTTTCCGTATCATCTTGATCGTAACGTCTGTGTCCTGATTGAAACATGTTAAAATCTAACCAAGATTCATTATGGAAATCATCTGAAGAATCTGTTCGTCCTCTTGGATGAAACGTTTCTAACAAATCGGGAAAGTTTTTATGTAACGTTTCTCCTATAGCATTCCATATTTCAGTATTTTTACTTCCATAAGTATCACCGCCATTTAGCCAAATAATGTTTTTACGTCCCTTAAACCTTTCTGATAAAAAATTAGCATAAGCCTGAGCTTGTTCTAAATTTACCTCTCCACCTGCAATGGGAGATCCCCAAACAGGCACCATTCCCAAATACAATCCTTTTTCCTCGGCAACATCTAAAGCGTAATCTATATGATCCCAAAAATCATATTCCTCTGGCTTATTAAAATCGTTTCCTTCAGTTACCAAAGGTTTAGACAAATCTTGATTGACCAAAGCCGAATCTTTATAAACATTAGCCACTCCTAAAGAGTGAACCGTCATAATTTGAATGATATTAAACCCTTTGTCCTTCCTATCTTGAAAATACGTTTTGATTTCATCTCTATTCAACTTATTAAATGTCAACCATCCTGTATCGGCCAACCAAAAAAATGGTTTTCCTTCTTTGGTTTTAAAATAATGTCCATCTGTTTCTAATTGTGAAATGGTTGGTTGTTCCACTTCTTTTGATTTTTCTTTTTTACCATCCGCACATGATGTCATTATAGACACCACAACAACAGCTGTAATAAATTTAAAAATGTTTCTATTTTTCATGTTGATTTACATTTATTTCTTTCTAATAAAAGCGATGGCTTTATTTTTTGGAGCTTTTAAGTTTATTTTTTCACCTCCTTTAATGGTTGATTTTGATATTAATTCACCATTGCTAGAATCAATCCAATACAGATTAAATTTTCCTGATTGGTTTGATAAATCAATCTTAGCAGATGTGCTATTTATAAAATAAAACACATAAGATTCTCCTCTGTTCTCTAAACTCCAAACCTCATTTTTAGATGATGTATTTGGTGTTGGGTTCATTAAAGCAAGAGCTTTGTTAAAACCTTCAACATTTACCATTGGAATACTTGGTAAAGATCCACCTGCCATTAACACTGACCATCCAAATCTTGGAGCTGCATGGGTAGAGTACAACACCATTTTATCTGGATATTTTTCTCTGTATTCTCTTACCGCTCTGTATACCTGCTCATCCGTTTCTTTACCTGTATTCATTTTACGAGCATGCTGTCTTGGGGCTAAGTTTTTTCCACCTTCTGGAGCATAAACAGTTCCATCTTCTCTATAATGCCAATATTTTATATCGATAACATCTACAACTTTAGACCTCTCTTTATCTTTTAAAATGGCATCTTGTACGTCTTTAGTGGCTGCTAACCCAACCAAAGTTTTGTTTCCATTTTTGTTTTTCCATTTGGCAGCTTCGTCTATCCAAAACTGCATAAAATGTAAAGGCCCTGTATATTCTTCACTTGTAAACTGAATAACATTGCTATTGTCTTTAAAATTATCAAAAGACTTTTGAATGTATTGTTGATGTAATTTTTTACGATTTTCATTGCTTACATCGTAAAATTGTTCAGCCATAAAAATACGCTTGTCTCCTGCATATGGTGGCGGTTCTGGAAAATCTGTTCCGTTTACATTGTTGATAGATCGCCAAGGAGAACTAGACCAATGTGCTCCAGCTTCTATAATATTATGTTGAAAATATTGTTGATGAATTAATATTTTTCCTTCTACTTCACTTGCATTTGCAAACCTTTGTAAACGATCCCAATACCAAGTATTATATTTGGTTAAATCGTATTTACTTAAATGATCCCAAGCCAAACCTTGTCCTGTTCTAGCAAAAGGTTGCTCATAAAAAGGAGGCCAAACATCTGCATCTATTCTGCGAATGCGTTCATGATCGTCCATTCTTCTATCATACCATAATCCATAATTATGATCTAAAGCAGCAATATTGTTTTCTTTTAAATAATCTACAACTTCATTAATATTATCCGTAAAGGCTGTCCCTCTTTTTCCTGGAACAAAACGAGTAATATGTGGAGTAGATTGAGCAACATCTCTTTTTCTTAAGCTACCTCTCCACCACATTACATTGTGTTTTTTTCCTGTAACTAATTTATTATTTGCAGTAATTTTTCCATCAACAACCTGAATTTTTAAGGTTTTATTTGATGTTTTTTCTGAATCATTAACTTTTAATTTGTTTGCATTTTTAACGCTATTTGGATAGATTGGAATTTCTTGTAATGCAGAAACTTCAGCAATCCATTCTGGTAAACTTTTTAACTCTTGTTGTGCTAATTGGGTTAGTTCTGTTGCCTGCTCTATAGTTGGACTTGATGTTGGCTCTATTCCTACATCAAAAACATACGGCTTAAAAGGAAGTGTTTCTAATCTATTTTGCAACTGAGCATAAAACAAACTTCTTGGCGAAATATGATTATTCACATCAGACCAATGCCCATTTCCTGCCCATTGCCCCCAAACTCCAAAAGCCCAGTTTTGAGCAGTTGGCGGACTATAACATTCTATTTTTGATGCAGAGGTTTCCCAAATAACACTATTGGCAGCTGTCCAACCAGCACCTCTTCCATTTTGTTCTCTATTGTTATAACTTAAAGCTTGACCGTCAATATATGCTATATCAAATAAAACACCTGTTGCCCAACTCCCAATGGCTCCACTATTTGAATATGCCAAATGAGATTCACATTGTACAAAAGCATTAGGCCCAGTGGTTCCTAATCCTCCGACAGCAAAATCGTGATAACCATATTCTGAATAACAACGTTGAAACAATGTTTGTTGCCCCTCAGTATAAAAAGTATGACGTCTAAAAGCTGCAATTTCTGAAACAGGTTCTGTGGCAATACAATCTTGTACCGTTATTTGTTGTGCTGTTTTTAACAAAGAAACAGCCCCTCCTACAAAATGTTTAAAATGCACCTGACGAACCCAAGCATTTTTTACCGACTTCATGGCAATTCCTAACCAACGATGTTCTTCATCTTTTGGGTTTGATACATCAAAAGTAGAGATCATCATTAAATTTTCTACTCCTACATTTTCAATTCTACCTGGCCATGTATAGGTAATTATTTTTGTAGTTTCATTAGCATCTTTATTCAAAGCCATAGTTAGAGGAGCGCTCAACTCTATTTCATTTCCGTTCACATTTCTAACTTGACGATTCCAATTGATATCAAAATCACGAGTTTTCCATCCAATCCAACCTGTTTCTCCTCCATAAAAATCAGTTCCTAAAGTTTTAATCCAATCTTCTGTAATAGGTTTATGAATTAAAACTTCATCATTCTTTTTTATTTTTGAAGGATTCTTTATCCAAATTTTATTAGATCCTAAAGGAGTATAGGTTGACAGTATATCTAAGGTATCTTTATACATTTTATCATCAACTCCTAAAACTCTAATAACCGCTTCTCTTTTGACTCCTGTTCCTTGTAAAACCGTTCCGTTTTTTGAGGTTCCACTACCACGTAACACCACACCCGATGTTTTTAGATACAATGTTCCGTTTACTTTAAAAACCCCTGGTGATAAAAGAACAGCTCCACGTATTCCGTTTTTATCGGCTTTTAAATTTGACACATAATCTATTGCTGCTTGAATAATTTCGGTAGCATCTTCGGTTTGATGCGAAACCACAATTTTATTCTCTACCGTTGGAATGGCTTTTTCTGATGCCATATAACCAGCATAAGAAAAGTCTGGAATTTGGTTTCCTAAGCTATCTGCAATACTTTTTACACCATTCCCGTTTCTTTTAATACTAGGATAAAAGTCTTGAGAAAAAGAATTTAAGGATATTAAAATAATTAGCAAAAAGGATAAAGTAACTTTATCCTTTTTAAACCAATTTACATGTTTATCAATTGTGTTGCACATGTTAAAGATTGCTTTAACTGTTATTAATTTACTGTAACAAATCTTCTTGTAAAGTATCTGTATTGTTTGCTAAATTTTTCCAATCTACTTTTTTAGTTGGATCAATACCATTGATGTATTTTTCAATATTTGTATACCCATCACCATTTAAGTCTTGATTAGCATCTGAAGGATCCTTTGGATTTAATCCATATTTCTTTTCCCATTTGTCAGAAATTCCATCTCCATCAGTATCTCTATAGGATTTTCCTTTATAATCAGGATATCCACCTACTTGTTCAATACTTGTAATGATTCCTTTTTTATAAGAATCTGCAGGCAAACGTCTATGAATAAATTCTTTTCCAATGGTATTTTCTAATCCATCTTTGTATTTAATTTCACCAGTACGTACTTGTTTAATAACACGTTTGTCTATATCATCACGCTTTGGCAACGTTGCACCTACATTATCTAACACATAATTATATGCTTTTTGAGCATCCATCAACTGTACATTACTCAATTTAAAAGGAGTAGTTTGTTTTAACAATGATAAATCTTTCATTCCTTCTGGTTGCACTCCACCGTTCCAATTGTTTTTGGTTACTTCTGGAGCCCCTTCTACAATATTTCCATCAACATAAGCTCTACCAAAAGATTTAGGTTGATAATATCCTGATTCTGGTTTTAAAATTCTGTGTCTAATAGGCTCATCTTTTGGAGTCATGGGACCTGGCTTAAAATAGTTGTTTACAATATTAAACATAGATCTATAATCCCCTCCATCTAAAGAACGATTCCACCAATTAAATAACACATTGTTAGCAAAATTAAAATCTCCATACATTCCAATGGATGGGTTTCTAGAAATATTATTTGCCCATAAATTACGCACAAAAGTGCTATTTAATCCTCCAATAGTACTACCAAAAGCATGGTTATAAGTATCTAATCCTTCTGATGAAATGGTATTTTGAATGGTAATATTTACCGTTGGTGTTTTTCTTTTCTTAGCTTTTGGATGCTCTAAAAACATGTGTCGGTATAATGAAATATTTTCATCCAATCCCCAACTTACCGAACAATGATCTATAATAATATTTCCTACTGGATTTCCTCCTAAAGAATCATCTCTTCTGGTAACATCGGTAGCACCTCTCCTAAAACGCATATGGCGAATGATGACATCGTGAGTATCTATCAATACAGATTCTCCTGCCACACAAACTCCATCACCTGGAGCTGTTTGTCCTGCAATAGTTACATAAGGAGCACGAATACTCAACGGTTTTTCTAAACGAATAATTCCAGAAACGTTAAAAACAATAGTTCTTGCTCCTACAGATTCTAAAGCCTCTCTTAAAGTTCCTGCTCCACTATCTGACAAACTAGTGACTACAAATATTTTCCCTCCTCTACCTCCTTGGGTAAAAGCACCTCCACCTTCAGCTCCTGGAAAAGCAGGTATTTCTGCTTGAATTAAATCTTTTGGATAGGCTGCCCATGGAATATAAGGACGACCTAATTTGTTTTCTTCTTCAATAATATGGTAATTTTCTTGCCAAATTTTCTGCAATCTAACTTCTTCTTTTGCTAACATTGCATCTGTTTTAGCCTGTAAATCATGAGGTATTTCTGGGTATTGAGCAAAAGCTGATGACATGCTCAACAAACTAAATAATAGTCCTGATTTTATGATTTTTTTCATTGGGGTTTTCATATTACTAGTTCTTATAAATAATTAATGATTTGCTTTCTTTTGAGCTTCTATACGCTTGTACCACGCCTCTCTTTCTTTAGTTAAATCATATCCTCTTTTAGATAAGTAGTTATTTATTCTTCCTTTGTATTTACCAAACCATGCGTGTTTTTCTTTTGATGAACCACCATCCATTGCTAACTCTCTAGCTTCTTTTAAATTATTAAAAATATATTCTTTTTCTTCACCAGTTAAACTAGGAATCATTTCTAAATGAGCTTTATATGTCTTAGGAAAAACTCCATAAGTCATCCCATCTTTTACTTGCTCCACTTGTTCTTTTGTTAAATTAGTATTTAATTTTTTAACATAAGATTGATGAAGTTTTTTCACCTTTTTATCTGCCTTCTTTTTTAACTTCTCTACCTTTTTATTTGTTTTTAACTTGTTATAGTTAGCAACTTTCACTTTGCTAATTTTAGCATCTCTAGCTTCGTGAATGGCATTTAAATCTCTATATTGATTTGCTATTAAGTCTCTTACTTCTAATTCTTTTTCTGCATTGTTTAAGCTCATTTTATCTACAATTTTTTGAGCTCTTTCGTTGGTAACCTTTACATATGCCGGATCTATTTTTTGTGCCACTAATGTTTGAACACCTATGAATAAAGCAAATACAGTGGTAATGATGCTACTAAAAGTTTTCATGATTTTTTCTGTTTATAAGAATAAAATTTCCTGCATGTTTAATAAAAACAAGCAGGAAATTTCTGAATGTTTTTATTGATTATTTTTTGTACTTAGCCAATCCGTTTTTCAATTTCGCTAAAGTATCTTCGTTATTTTCTAAATTTTTCCAATCCACTTTTTTCTTAGGATTGATTCCGTTTAAATACATTTCTAAGTTGGTATACCCATCTCCATTAATATCTCCATTTGCATCAGAAGCATCGTTTGGATTTAATTTAAATTTCTTTTCATAAGCATCTGGCATTCCATCTCCATCAGTATCAGTATATGGAGTTCCTTTGTATTCTGGATATCCTCCAACCTGTCTAATATCTGTAATAATTCCTTGTTTGTAAGAATCCGCAGACAATCTACGGTGCTTAAACTGATAAAAAGAATTAGGATCTAAACCTTTTACATATTCTGGTTTTCCTGTTTTAACAGTTCTCACAATACGTTGATCTACAGCATCTCTCACAGGCAAAGTTGCTCCTGCAATATCTAATACATTCTCAAAAGCATCTTCTGCCGATGTTATATTTCTTAACCAAGGCATTGGATTAGGCTTTGTCATTTTTATGTATGGAAAATAAGCTTTGGTTTCTTCATATGTCATTAACTCACCATTTTTACCTTCCATTTGCACACCACCTCTCCAGTTATCTTTGTTTACCTCTGGATATCCTTCTACTATATTTCCATTTACATAGGCACGACCAAATACTACGCTATCTAATTTACTTCTTCCTGCTTCAGGTTTTAAAATTCTATGACCAACAGCTTCATCTCTTGGCGTAACAGGTCCTGGTTTATAATAGTTATTAATCATGTTGAACTTAGCGGTATAATCACCACCATCTGTAGATCTGTGTTTCCAGTTAAACACAACATTATTAACAAAATTAAAGATACCATTCCACCCAATAGATGGATTTCTACCTGTATTGTTTGCCCATAAATTTCCTGTAAACATACAGTTTTCACCTCCTAGAGTACTTCCAAAGGAATGATTGTAAGTATCTAAAGCTTCTGAAAAAATACTGTTTTGAATAGTAATATTAACCGTTGGGTGTTTTTCATCTTTGTAACCTCCTCCTGGGCTGTACATATGTCTGTAAATAGACATGTTTTCGTCTAATCCCCAACTTGCTGATACGTGATCTATCATAATATTTCCAACAGGGTTTCCTCCAATAGCATCATCTCTACGACCTACAAAAGTTTCACCTCTACGAAAACGCATATGACGAATGATAACATCGTGAGTGTCAATCCATACAGATTCTCCTGCCACACAAATTCCGTCTCCTGGAGCACTTTGTCCGCCAATAGTAATATAAGGAGCCCTAATAATTAAGGGAGTTTTTAATTTGATGATTCCTGCCACATTAAACACAATAGTTCTTGCTCCACCTTTTT
Organism: Wenyingzhuangia sp. IMCC45467; assembly: GCF_054111205.1. The sequence continues at coordinate 2,854,765 of NZ_CM134196.1, read as the reverse complement.
CACAAGCCCACCTTAAACTTCCTGGTCCATCATCTTCTAAATTGGTTACCGTGTAAGTTTGTCCTCCACGACCTCCAAAAGTGTACATCCCTCCTCCTTGAGCTCCTGGAAATGCAATGATATCTGCTTGTGGTAAATCTGTTGGTCTAGCTGCCCAAGGAATAAATGGTTTTCCTTCTCTTGCTTCCTTTTGTACAATTTTACTAGCTTCTACCCATGCTTCATCAGAATGTCTATATGCTTCTTCTTTGATTGCATTTTCCTTAGCTCTATCCTCATCGGTTAACTTAGGGTATTGCGCAAATGTATTACACACACCTGCTAAAAAAAGCACTAAAATAAATCTCATGTTGTTCTTTTGGTTATTCATGTTGTTATTGTTTTGTTATTAAAAACTACCTGTATTAAAGTAATACAGGTAGTTTATTTTTTTTACTGAAGTGGATTAAAAGTACCTCCGTTCCAACCTTGGGTTTGTTCTAAGTATGGAGCCGCTTCTATTAATTCTTGATAAATCCCAAAGAAATAATATTCATTATACCATTTGAATGTAAAATTTTCAGAATCTACATTATCCCTTATCACTACTTCAAAATGATTATCATATAAATAATCTACATATTCTTCATAAGAATTAACTCCTTCTGGATAACTTGTAGTGTTTCTATCAATTATTGGAGCTCCACTTCCTAAAAATGGATCTGGAATACCTATATAATAATTAGAAGGATCTTCTTTAGCAAAAGTATAATAACCTTGTCTTCTGGTCCCTTCAATTGGTTCTTGATTCAATCTAGTACAAGTTCCAAAATCATCATTATAAAGTAACCAACGTCTTAAATCATGAAAACGCTTATTCTCATATGCAAACTCTACTTTTCTTTCATTAATTATTGCTTCAAAATGTTCATCTCTAGTACTAACAGTAGACAACCCATATTGTCCATCAATATTTTGGATGCCTGCTCTTGCTCTTATCTGTTGAATATATCCTTTCCCTTCTGCTAATTGATTAAATCCAATCGCAGATTCTGCTAAATTCAAAACAACTTCAGCAAAACGAATTTCCATATAATCATCTCCGTTATTACCAAAATCATTAACATTGCTAGAATTGTCATTAGTAAATTTTCTTAAATATATTCCTGTATCATTTTGAAAAGTATTAGCTGCTATTTTAGGCTGATCAGGACCAACTGCTAGTGGATACCAGAAATATGTCCAATTTCTATAATTTGGACTTTCCTTATATGGCCATATACATCCGTTATAAGCAAATGTATAATAAAAACGAGGGTCTCTATTTCTATAAAAATTATTTAGATTTCCATTTGAATCATAAGGAGTTCCATCTGCCATTGGAAAGGCATCTATAATGCTTTTTGTTGGAGAAATAGCTCCTGCACCTCCTTGATCTTCAGATCTTGATCGATTCTCTGTACGGTTATTTTTTTGTATTTCTCCAGAAGTTGATGTATAATTATTAAATCCAAATGCAAAAACAGATTCTATGCCGTTATCTGTAAACCACATGTTCTTCCAATCTGGATCTAGTCCTTTTCCTTCAGACAAACAAGTATTATAAGCATTTAAATTAGCTTCATATGCACGTTGCCATCTTGACTGATCATCATTTCTATTAAATAATGGACTTGCCCATGTTAACAATACACGACCTTTTAGAGCTGCTGCTGCCGAAGCTGTAATTCTACCTGCCTCTTCTTTAGTGTAATCCCTTGCGTTTTCCAATAATGTTTGTGACATTTCTAAATCTAATACTATTTGATCTATCACTTCAGCCGAAGAACTTCTAGGAGTTTGATTTATTTCATCATAAACATTAGACGGTTGAGCTTTTAATACTAATGGTACTCCTCCATAAAGTCTTACAATCTCAAAATATTGCCAAGCTCTCCAAAAATAAAACTGCCCCTTAATTTGATTCTTAAAATCTTCATCCAACCCAGAATAATTATCAACATTGTCGAGATACAAGTTACAGTAACGTATCCTTGTCCATACATTATTAACTCCTGCACTTTGTCCTATTCTTTGTCCTAAAGACTTTAAACAATGGTTATTAAAAATGGAAACATCTGTGTATTCCCTATTAAGGTCACCTTGTCCTGCAACTTCATCTGATGCCTTAGCAAACAAGTCACCTCCAGAATGTTCCGCTGCCGCTTTAGACCACATTGTCATATTGGCATTATTATCAGGTAACATCATATAATATAGATGATCTAAATATGCTGTAGCTAAAAACTCATCTTTATATATCAATGTATTTACACTTGTATAATCCTCTTTTTCTTCAATAAAATCTGTACTACAACTACTAATAGCAATAGCTGTAACAATTAATAGACTTTTTATTTTTATATATTTCATCGTTATCTACTTTTAAACCTTAAAATTAAAATCCAATATTTATACCTAACGAATAGGTACTTAGAACAGGGTAATTATTATATGCCCCATATGGAGAAAGACCATAATCCTTATATGGGTTAAATAAAATAAATGGATTCATAGCAACAAAATTAACCTTACATCTACTTATACCTGCTTTCTCTACAAAACTTTTAGGTATTGTATAACTTAAATTAATATTTCTCATTAATAAACTAAAACTACTTACCCTCCAGAAATCTGAACTCACTGTATTTATTCCTCCCTCACTACCTTCAGTTCCTCTATTTACTTCATTTAAAAGATTAGGTATTGTTCCATTTGGATTTAAAGTTGGATGATACATATTAGCCCAAAATGCTGGTCTGTTTTCATAGTTCCCTCCTATATTATAACTTCCAAATGGTGACTTTGCTGATCCTACTTCTCTATATCCACCCCAATTAACAGTTAAAACAGTATTTAAACTTAGACCTTTATATGCCATTCTAATTACAGAAGAAAATCCTTGTGGTCCTCTTGCTGGTTTTCTTAATTGAATTTTATCAAATTGATCAATAATTCCATCTTTAGGAGCAAAAGTTTTTGTAGCTGGATCCCAAGCCCCTCTTATATCTCTATAATATAGCATACCTGGTTGAAGGTTAGCAGCATCAATATCAAAAACTTTCGTTATACCAGTATCAGCAATGTAATTATCTATATCTTCCTGGGTTTTAAACATACCTATATTATCATATCCCCACGCTCCTCTATCAACAAAACCGGGTTGATTTGTTGTCCAAGGGTACCAGTAATCTTCATTATCAAAATTTCCTTTAATTAATTTAGTTCTATTCCATGATGTGTTTAAAGTTACTCCATAACTAAAGTCAGCACCAATAGTATCATCCCAACCTATTGAAATTTCAGTCCCCCATCTTTTATGCTCTCCATAGTTAGAAGGAACCACTGATCCACCAACAGTAAAAGGCACACCTGTTGTTAAAGCAACAAGACCGTCAGTTATTTTATTATAATATTGTTCAAACGTTAGAGAAAACCTATTATCTAAAAACTTAGCATCTATTCCAAAGTTTGTTTTTAAATCACTACTCCATCTTGCATCTCTATTGGCCTGACTAGATGCTTCTAAACCAGGAGAAACAGAACCATTTCCTCCAAAAACAGCTCCTTCACTTGGCTGTGATTGAAAAGTTTGCAACCATGTCCATGGTCTTGTATCATCATTACCCGCTAAACCTATTGATGCTCTTAGTTTTAAAAAATCGAATACATTTGATGTAAAAAAGTTTTCATTAGACACATTCCATCCTCCAGATAAAGAATAAAACCTTCCCCAATAATTCTCAGGTGCAAATTTTGCTGATGCATCACTTCTAAACAGAAATTCTCCGTAGTACCTCCTATCATAGTTGTAATTTAGCCTACCTACCATCCCTAAGTCACCAGACTCTGATTTATTATTAACAGTATGTTCTTGATCTACATCTCCTGTATTTTGCCATAACATACCCTGAGACCAATCAGGCACCCCAGATTTAATCACACGAAGAGAACTCAACTCTCTTTCAGACCTTTCCATAGCGAATAAAGCCGACACATTATGTTTTCCAAACTCTCTCTCAAAAGCACCTTGAAAACGTAATTGTTCATTTTTACTTTTACTATAATCTATAAGTAACCTATCACTATTTTCAACAACGGTAACCTGTGGCTCTCCATTAGCAAAACTCTTTATATCATTTGTCCCTAATGGACCTGAACCATTTTCATACACAACATATGTTTGTCCAGTAGTTGTAAATTGATCCGCCCCATAAACTTGATACAAATTATATACTCCACCTTTTTGATTTCCTCTTTCATTACTTTCTTGTCTTGAATAATTCAAACTAAATTTTAGTCCTTTTATAAAAGGCACTTCATAATCTACATTTATATTAGCACTTACATTATTATCTGTCGTTTCCGATAAATTTTGTAACCTAAGTAACTCACCATAATGAAAGTTTACCAAATTATCTCCAGTACTAGCTCCATTAAGCACAACAGGAGTACCATTTACATACATAGGCATAAATGGAGTTCTATTTAATAACTGCCTGTAATCATCTTCTCCGCTTTGATTACCTATTGAACTTGACGTTCTAGCAACATCAGTAAAATAACCTGACACTTGAAAACTAGCATTAAAACCTTTAGCTAACTTCACATTAGACCCTGCTCTAAAAGACCATCTATCATAATCTAACGATCCTAAATTACCATCTTGTGTATAATATGATATTCCTCCAAAATAAGTAGCATCTTTAGTCCCTCCCGACAAACTAACATTATGTCTTTGTGTTCCTGATGACGTCCAATATTCATCCAAAGCATTATAATTTAATGATTTAAAATGCTCCAATTCTGTAGGTGAAAAGAAATAACGATTATCTGGAGCTTCATTTGCAGAGTCATAAGAACTCCCTATACCGCCTTGAGGGTTAATACTATTCATAACATTAAACACTTTACCATATTGATAAGCACTTAACATTTTTGTTCTGTAAGTTTCGTCTGATAACGAAAAGTTTGCTGAGTAAGAGAATTGTGCAGGCCCTCGTTTCCCTTTTTTTGTTGTAACTAAAACAACTCCTTGTGCAGCTCTTGATCCATATATAGCAGCGGCAGCATCTTTCAAAAAAGAAATACTCTCAACCTGAGAAGCATCTAAATTATCAAACAATGTTGAATCACTAAACCCTGTATTAGGATCTATTTGTACCACACCATCTATTACATACAAAGGCTGGTTAGCACCATGAGCTAATGCATATTTAGATCTTACAGACCCCTGTAAGGTAGGATCACGAATAGTCAATTTTGCCGCTTGTCCTGGCCTTGATTCTCCTCCTGAAACATTAAGTCCTAAAACTCGCCCAACAAGAGCAGCTCCCAAATTACCTACAGGTAAATCTTCAACATCTTCTCCATCAATACTTTCTACAGCCCCTGTTATATCTTCTTTTCTCTGAGTACCATAACCTACAACTACAACTTCCTCTAAAGCAGACACATCTTCTGTAAGTACAATATTTATCTCTGACTTTCCTTTAATCGCTACTTCCTCTGTCTTCATCCCTACATAAGAGATTACTAAAATACTTTTAGAGCTAACATTTATGCTATATCTTCCATCAAAATCTGTAGTTACCCCATTACTAGCATTTTTTTCTACAATACTAGCCCCAACCAAAGGAAGACCTTCAAAATCTAAAACTTTACCTACAACAGTAAGCTTTCCATTTGAATTTTGAGAAAACACAGAAACAGTTAAAAAACTGATAATAAGAAAAATAACAGTATTAATATATCTTTGTTTCATACTTATTTGTTTAGTTATTTTTTAATGTTTAGTTAATTTATTCTAACATACTTGAACTAAGTACATACACGAACAACAAATATTATTAAATTAACAATAATTTGACAATATTTTTGAACTGTGAACAATTTTATAAAAACAAAATACAAACACATTCTATAAATTCATTAAAAACCCAAAATACTTAATTCATAAAAAAAGTGGCCTGCATTAAAAACACAGGCCACTTTTTATCATTTATAACATATATTAATTAGTAATAAATTTCACTGATTTTACACCCTCAACTGTTTTTATAGTAGCTATCCAAACTCCTGATTGAAATTCAAATTCCATATCCTCTTTAGTCTCTACAGTTTTAACCAACTCCCCTGTAATACTATAAATATTAACTTTTGTTGCATACTTAACATCTGAAACAAACACTCTACTTCCTTTACTCTTAACCGTAGAAGTAACAGCCGAATAATCTCCAACCTTATCTATCCCTAAAGTAAACAAAGGATTTTCAACTAAAGTTGTTGGCACTCCTGAAACACCATAAGTTAACAAATACACCGCATTTCTCCATATTGTTAACGCTTCTGGTGTAATATTTGTTCCATCACCCATTATCATTGCCCCATAACTAAAAGACAACATTACAGCATCTACACCTAAAACATCACTCGCATCTGTACCTAATTGTGTCCCTGAAAGAATATGATTAACAACTAAAGCTTGAGATACATCTGTAACTTCTGGTGTAGTAGCTAACGAACCTGTACCCGAAGGAGCAATATCTAAACCATTTAACACATCAATACCTTTATTTCCTCCCACACTTCCATCATCAGAAGCAATAGCTTCTTTAAAAATTCTTATATCGTTACTTTCTGAAAAATCAATTCCATTAAATAGCGGGTGTGCTGATATTGTGGCTGTAATAGAAACATTTTGAGTAGCAGTAACCGCTGCATCAGCATCTGTAATAGCCTTACCATTTCTAAAAGCCCATGTTTTGTTATAAATAATTGGAATAGTTACGTCTTTTACAGCAAGCTTACCTCCTGACTGAAATAATGCTGCACCTGAACTAAAAGTCTCTTGAGCAATCACTAAATCAAAACCTGAAAGCTCTGGTATTTCTGTTCCTAATTGATCAGACTCTACATAAGTTACATCAATATTAGCATCAGCTATAAGCATTTTAATTACCGGATCTTCCCCTGGTGCAGATGCTCCGACTCCCTGTCCAACACCTAATTGATTTACATACAATACTTTTTTAGGAGCTTCATAAGCAGAGTTTTCTACCAATGTTGTTGGCACTTCTGCAGCACCTTTAACTAATAAATAAGCTGCATTTCTCCAAATAGTTAACGCTTCAGGTGTAATATTAGCACCATCTCCCATAACCATTGCACCATAACTAAAAGACAGCGCAACTGCATCAACAGACAATACATCATTCACATCTGTACCTAACTGTGTTCCTGATGGAATGTAATTAATTACAAACGACTTAGAAGTATCAGTAACCTCAGGAGTGCTAGCCAAGCTTCCTGCTGTTGTACCTGAAATATCTAAACCATTTAGCACATCAATACCTTTACTCCCCCCTACACTTCCATCATCAGTTGCTGTAGCTTCTTTAAATATTCTTATATTATTTCCACCAGACAAATCAATACCGCTAAACAACGCATGAGCTGGATCAGTAACTGTTACAGTTATGTTTTGAGTAGCAGTTACAGCTGCATCTGAATCCGTAACAGCCCTACCATCTCTAAAGGCCCATGTCTTGTTATAAATTATAGGAATTGAAACATCTTTTACACTTAATTTACCTCCTGGTTTAAATATATTAGCTCCTGAGCTAAAAGTCTCTTGAGCAATTACTAAATCAAAATTCGAAAGTTCAGGTATTTCTGTTCCTGACTGATCAGACTCTACATATTCTACATAAAAATTAGGATCATTCATAAACATTTTAATCACTGGATCTTGTCCTAGTGCAGATGCTCCTTCACCCTGTAATACACCTGATTGATTTACATAAAGAATCTTACTTGCTTCTTCTGTATTTTCATAAAGAGTAGTAGGCACTGTCATCCCTGTAAGCATATAAGCTGCATTTCTCCATATAGTTAATGCTTCAGAAGTAATATTTCTACCATCTCCTCTCACCTGAGGTCCATAACCAAAAGCTAAAATAACAACGTCTACAGAAGCCTTATCGGTAGCAACAGTACCTAATTGAGTATTAGCAGGAATATGATTAATAACTACTGATGTTGCTGGATCTACAACTTCTGGAGTAGTTGCTAAAGTCCCTCCAGAAGCATTTCCAATTTCAATATTATTAAGAACTTTCAGCCCTGTTTTGTTACTCGCTACAGTACCATTATCATTTGCTGTATTAAGAAACAAACGAACATCATTTCCTCCTGAGAAATCAATCCCATTAAAAAGTACATTTGATTGATTTGATGGATCTACTGTTACCGATACACTAGATTTATTTTTAGCTATTGAAGCTCCTGTAGTAACAGCTTTTCCATTTCTGAAAGCCTCAGATTTACAATAAATAACAGGAGTCGTTAAATTTTTAAGCCCTAATGAACCCGATGGCTGCATTACCGAATTACCCGATGACAATGATTCCTGTATAATTATTAAATCATAAGGAGTTAAATCAGAAGGAGTGACAACTCCAGAACCATCAACCGTTCCTGTTGTCACCTCAAAATTAGCATCTCCATCTAACATCCTAGTAATAGCATCATCTCCAGGAGCAGAAGTTCCATCTTCTTGCTGAGCATTCGCATTATTTAAATACAGCACCTGCTTAGCCTGAGCTTGCATTTTCGTAGTGACCAAAGTCAAAAGAAGCATTAATAAAAAAGTAATTTGTTTTTTCATAATTATAAAATTAGTTTAATAAAAATTTCTCATTATTTTAAACACAAAAATGTGTTTTAACCAAAACAATGGACTGCAATTTTAATAATTAATAATAATACCGCAACAATATTGAGCATCGGTCGATTTTATAAATACAAACCATATGATCTAAAAATATAACAAACTTAAAAACTACAATCAAACATCTTAAAATCAGCAATAACATGTTATAATTTACAAAATCGACCGAAGAACAAAAATACATTCTGAATCTGCAACAAATCTATATATTGCCCATGTCTATCAATTTATGTTTCTTGCATATTTACAGGTAAACATCAATAGATATGATAAAAAAAATAACCAAAACTTATTAAAATGAAAAAAAAATTACTTTTATTAAAATCAACACTATTACTTTCCATAACAACTTTTTATGCTCAAGATATTAAATACTGGGATTTTGGAGCTAAGGAATTAGGAGCTGGCTTTGAAAATGTTATGCCATTAAATTATCTTAATGCTTTTGCAAACTACAATAGACAAGTTCAATACACAGACGAAAATGGTACTGTAATAGAACCACAAGAAGGATTTGAAAACGAAAACGGACATAGTGCTCAATCTCTTTACTTTTCTACTTTCAATACAAAATACGCTAATTATACTTCAAGTTCTCGTTTTCAAGTAACATCTAAAAGCTCTTCTCCTACACCTCCTGGAGGAACTTTATTAGGTGGTGGTAGTGAATACACAAAGCCCAAGTTACTGCCTGATTTGGACGGAAATGCAGATCTTGTTTTTCAAAGAGATAGTAATAGCGATAGAATTTTAACAGTTAATACAAGCGTTACTCGTTTTGACGAACGTACTGAATTACCCGATAACATAGACACTAACTTATTCCCTGGTTGTTTACAATTTACAACTCCCGGTGAAAAAAGATGGAATAGAAGTGGAGGAAGAGGTTTTTTTATAAACTTAGATGCAGGACAATGGGTTACTGTTGTAGGAGCTGGTCAATACACAGATATTGAAGGTGATGGATCTTTAGGGTTTAGTACTGGATACATCAAATTTCAAAATGAAGGAGGAACAGGAACTCCTGTAGAATATAATGATTGGGGTGCTGGTACAGGTAATTCTGACGGACCAATAGATGGATCAGATACTGGTGATGAGGCTCCAAGGGTTATGCAATTTCAAGCAACAGCAGCTGGAACTTATAAATTAGCTAACAGAGGAGGTACGATACGTATATATAGAATATACTTAGGAAAAGTTGATGTATCATTAGGATCAGGTGTTGAAACTAAAATATATGAAAATGGTGTTTATAGTAAAACATTAGATTTAAGTTTTTACAACAACCCTAAAGTATCTACAAATCTTTATGCTATTGATAATAAAGTTTATATCTCTAACGTAAAATCTAAATCAGAAGTTAAAATTTACAGTATAACTGGTGGCCTAATTAAATCTTTTACAACTAAAGAGGATATGGAGTTTGAATTTCAATCAGGACCTTGGATAGCTACTATAAAAACAGCTGAAGGAACAAAATCAGTAAAATTATTAGTGAACTAATTCAATATTATAACATGTTTAAACAGGGATATTTATAATATCCCTGTTTTTTTTCCTATAATTTTACAAAACTATGTAAATAAAAATGAAAATGAAATTTGCAAATTATAAAAACAAACAACATCATATATACATTTATATAACTATATTATTATGTTACTTAGCTCCTACATTTCTTTTACATGCACAAAACCCAATAGTAAAAATAGATTTTGACCAATCTGGTAGAAACTCTTCTGAAGTAAACCAAGCAGGATATACACCTTGGGTTGTGTCAGGAGTAAACACAGCAAATATCACGGAAAGTGGAGTTACTTTTACAGTGACAAAAGCAGGTAGTTTTGGACAACAAATAAGTTCTAGCTGGTATAAAGCAGGTATTCAATCTAGTGAGGCTGCAAAATTAGTAAATGACGGAATTACAGTAAAAGAAGGCACTGCTAATCAAGGAGGTCAAATAGAGCTACGCATTAGCGGTTTAGCTACAGGTGAACATAGTTTACTTGTTTATTTAAATGCTGTAGACAGCAACAATTACACATATAGCCCTATTGACATTTCTATTAATGGTAATTTAGTTGAAAACAACGTAGTACCTTCAGTAAGATCCTTAAATACAACTGATGCTAAATCTGTGTATTTAACATTTGAAGCCACAGCTAACAATGATATTGTTATCTTATTTGCTTCGGAAACCTCAGGTTCTGAAGATGTTAAAAATGTTTTATTAAATGGATTTGAATTGAATACTCCAAACATATTTTATCAAGCAACAGATCCAATACCATCACACAACGATGAACATGTTGAGTTAAATTCAAATAATCTATTACTACAATGGACTTCTACATCAAATGCTGTTTCTCAAAATATTTATTTTGGAACAAGCGCTACAGAAGTAGAAAATGCAGATACATCTTCTTCAGAATACATGGCTAATCAAAATACAACAACTAGTACTTATCAAGTAAATAATTTATATACAGGTAACACATACTATTGGAGAATAGATCAAATAGACAACAACAACACAATAACAAAAGGTAATATTTGGATGTTTCGTCCAGCTAAATTAGCTTTCCCAGAAGCAGAAGGATATGGTCGTTTTGCTCGTGGAGGTCGTGGAGGTAAAGTTGTTGCTGTAACAAATCTTAACGATAGTGGTTCTGGAAGTTTACGAGAAGCCGTTACCAGCAACATTGGCCCTAGAACAATTGTTTTCAATATATCTGGAAAGATAGAATTACAATCTAGACTAGTTTTAAGCCAACCCTATGTTACTATTGCTGGACAAACAGCTCCTGGCAAAGGAATAACCATTACTAATGCTCCTTTTGGTATTACTGGAGATGACAATATTGTTCAAAATATTAGAGTTCGCCTAGGTGGTGGTTCAACATATGACGGAATGGGACTTACAGGTGCTAATCACAGCATTATAGATCATTGTTCTATAAGTTGGACCATTGATGAATCTTTTAGTTCCCGTGGTGCTAAAAATATAACTCTACAACGCTCATTAATTTCAGAAGCATTAAATGCTGCTGGCCATCAAAATTATCCCACTGGAACAGAGCATGGTTATGCAGCTAGTATAGGTGGAGATATAGGTAGCTTTCATCACAATTTACTAGCACACAATTATGGTAGAAATTGGAGTTTAGCAGGCGGTTTAGATGGTAATGGATACTATGCTGGCTTAATGGATATTACAAACAACGTAGTTTATAATTGGGGAGCAAGAGCAACTGATGGAGGAACAAAAGAAATAAATTTTGTGAATAATTATTATAAACCAGGAGCAGGAACTACGTTATTTTATGCATTTACAGCAGAACACGAAAACGTTGGAATGGGAATGCAACGTGCCTATTTTTCTGGAAACGTAATGCCTGGTCATTTCGATGAAAATAGTCAATCCTCTGGTAGAAGAATAAAGTATTCTAATGGAGCTACATATAAGTATGAAACATTTGTAGATCAACCATTCTTCCCATCATATGTAACAACCCAAACAGCTAAACATGCATATAAAATAGTACTTTCCGATGTTGGTGTTACACAGCCTAGTTTTGATAATCATGACCAAAGAATGATTTCTGAAACTTTAAATGGTACTTACTCTGTTACAGGTAGTGTTACTGGTAAAAAGGGATTTCCTGACAATGAAGCAGACTCAGGAGGTTATGAAAATTATCCAGAGATAACGAGAGCAAATGACTGGGATTCTGATAATGATGGTTTACCTAATTGGTGGGAAACCATTATAGGTACAAATATTAATTCTGGAACAAATGATTTCTCTGATGCTAATGCTGATGATAACTTAGATGGTTATACCAATTTAGATCACTACTTACAATGGATGTCTTTACCACATTACAGCACAAACTCTGGTGACTTAATAAGTATTGACTTACAAGAACTATCAAGAGGTTTTACCAACAATCCCTCATATCAAGTCTCAAATATCATCAATGGAAATACCAATCTAACATCCAACACTTTAGAGTTTACACCAATAAATACAGGATTAGGTTCATTTGACTTTACTGTAACTGATGCCGATGGAGATAGCATGACACGTACTGTAAATATTTTAAATGGTTATAACTTGTTAAGTACTAAAAAAACAACAAACTCTCAGCTAAATATTTGGCCTATCCCCAACAAAGGTGATTTTTATATCCAAAAACAGAAAAACACCGTAAAATCTAGATATATAATCTATGATATATATGGAAGATCTGTTAAAAACGGAATACTTACAAATGATATAGAGACGGTCTCTTTGAATAATAAAGGAGTTTTTATTCTAAAAATCATAAACTTTAAGACAAAGCAAGTGGTTCATACACAAAAAATTATCATTCAATAAAAAATAGATAGTGTCTATTTTTAATACACTAAGTATATAATAGTTTAAAAAGGGATGTTAACACATCCCTTTTTTATTTCTTAATATAAAATCAAACGTTTTTGCCCAAAATGATTCTCCCCTTTAAGACATAAAATATAAACACCTGGAGTCAATCCCTCTATATCTATTTTATTTATCCCAAATGCTAAATTTGAATATATCTTCACAACTTTCCCTATTGAATTTATTAATTCAGCATTTATATTTGTATTATTCTTCTTTATATCTATAAGTAACTTATATTCATTATACTCTACCCATGTTCTAAAAAAATTAGATTTGTCTATTTGATTAGTAGACATGGACTCTTTATATGTAAACTTTAATATTGATCCTGGATTCTTCAATGTTGTCATAACATTTCTACCTGAAGCATCGGCTGTTTTACCAGTCTCATCAGTAATAACATAAAACGATTTACCATCAGGATCAATTGCAATATCCCTATATCTGTTAGTGGTATAGAAATATTCTTCAATTTCTCCAACAATGCCAGTACCATCACTATCTAATTTCACTTTATAAACCCTTCCTTTTTTTAAACTTGTAATTAACAACGAATTTTTCCACTCAGGCATCATATCACTCTCATATATATTTATACTTGATGGAGCAATATTAGGCCTACACATCCATGGATTATTACAATTAGTAGCTTTAGCTTCATCAGAATTTGGTAAATAAATAGAAAGTAAAGGATCTTGATAATTAGCCTCAGTAAAAGATGTTTCATTAGAGTGACAACCATCAGAATCATACATCAAATTATCTTTAACTCCTGCTACATATGGCCATCCATAATTTTTCCCTGCATTAATAATATTTAACTCATCATCAGAGCTAGGTCCATGTTCACTAGAATACAAAACACCATTACTTCCAAACACAAGACCTTGAGGGTTTCTATGTCCATATGTATATACATGACTTCTCACTCCATCAATAATAGGATTATCTTCCGGAATAGAACCATCTAAATTTAACCTTAAAACTTTACCTGGATAATTAGACCAATCACCATGATCCACTTGTTGTTGAGTAGGTAAAGATTGTGCTAAGTTAGAATCACAATCTTTAACCCCTAAATCACCTATCGTATGATATAATTTATTATCCGGCCCAAAAACCAAACGCCCCGACTGATGATCATTAGATGAAGGAAGATTGTCAAAAATCACTAAAGGAGAAGATAATAAACCATCATCTTGATTTACACTATATGTATATCTAACTATTTTTTGTTTTTTTTGACTCAATACATCATGGGTATATGATATATAAACATAAGGTTTCCCTTTTTTAAATTCATTATGAAAAGCCATTCCTAATAATCCATCTTGACCTCCACTAGATGACAAATCAGAAAGCTCTATTAAATCATCTCTAAAACCATTTATAGTGTTTACCCTAACAACAACACCTTTTTTCTCTGTAATCCATAAATAATCATCAGGTCCATAATGGATATCAAAAGGTTCATTCAACAAATAATCTGAACCAATCATAGTCATTTCAAAAGAAGACTGATTTTGTGAAAAAAGCATTTGATTAAAACTAATGGCTAAAAAAATTAAAACAATTCGCATTACATAATAAACATTCATTTTATTTGACTTTAAGTTAAGTAGCTAAGAAATTTAATCCATTTAAGCTACTGACATATTAATAAGACATCCAAACCGTCATTTCTTCTTTAGATCTGTTTCCCCAACTGTAATAAGGTACTAGTGTTATATTGATACTTTCTTGATTTTCTGACATAGATTTGTACAAAGAATTTTTCCAATTTATATTATCAACAAAGGCTTTTGCTTTTAATCCTGTCACTTCTCTATTGTTAATATTGATGTTTTTAGTCATAACAGCAGAATTTACATCTAAAACAATACTATTGATGTCTACTTTTTTTATCATATCTGCTGTTTCTAAACAATAAACAATAGGCCCTCTTTTTACTGCAACTTGATTTTTAGTCTCTTCAACCAATGGATTCGCTTGCATAAATTCTACTGGCATTGGAATATTTAATGTGATGATATCTCCTTTTTTCCAAATTCTCGATATTTTAGAATATGTGCCTGATATAATTTCTTTCTCTATTTTTTTATTATTTATAGAAATGATTGAGTTTTTACTCCAACCCGGAATTCTTAACGAAATATCAAATGTATTTTTAGGAGCTTTTGCAATTTTTAAAGTAATTTTTCCATTCCATGGGTAATTAGTTTCTTGTTCCAATTCTATTTTATCTCCTTCAATTGTTTCCGTTTTTAAATGATTACTTCCATATAAATTTACATACAACCCATCTTTTGATAAATTATATGCATAATTATTTACTTCTGCCAAAGTTCTGGTCACATTAGGGGCACAGCAATTGGAAAGAGAAATATATCCCTCTCTAAAATTCCCCCAACGTTGTTTAAAAGGTAACTTTTCCGATACATTTAAAGGATTGTTATAACAAAATTCTTGTCCGCTCAAACTCACTCCAGACATGACACTATTATACAATGCCAATTCTACAATATCGGCATATTTAGCCTCTCCTGTTATTTGCAGCATCCTCCAATTCCATAGTACATTCCCTATATTAGCACAAGTTTCATTGTGTGCTGTTGCGTTTGGTAATTGATAAGGTCTACCGTAAGCTTGATGAATTTTTTGAACAATAGAAGGATCATAAACTGTTCCGTCTGGTGACACCCCATCGTACAAAGCTCCACAAGCTCCTGTGATGTACATTTTTCTATACACCACATCATTCCAAATAGACTCCAAATTATCTAATAATTTTTTCTCTCCTGTTTCCGTATATAAATCGGCAACACCTGCATACAGATAATTTGCACGGACTGCATGTCCCATTGCTGTAGTTTGCTCTCTAAAGGGAATACGATCTTGATTATCATCCGTACCATCATTAGTCGTTCCTCTGATGTTTATTAAATTATTAGCCAACTCTAAATAACGCGGATCTTTTACGGTACGATACATTTCTATAATTCCCATATAATGGGATGGACAAATAGCATTACGAGCCAATTCTGGCGATGCTTTTTTATAAAAATCATATAAAAAATCAGCTACCCCTTTAGCTACTTCTAAAAAATTATCCTTTCCAGTGGCTCTATAATGTACACAAGCAGCCGTCATTAAATGTCCCATGTTATACTTTTCAAACCCTAATTGCTTTTTTAATTCTTCAGGCCCTAAGGTTCCCCAACGCTCTTCTATCAGTACAGGAGTATTTATGTAACCATCTTTTCTTTGTGCTTTTGCAAATAATGCAATCGCTTTATCCATTTCTTTATCTAAATTTTTGTCTTTAGTAACGGCATAAGTTGCAGCCATTCCTTCCAGAATTTTATAAAAATCACCATCGTGAAAAGAAGGTCCATCATGTTTTCCTTTCATCAACCCTGCTGCAATTTCAAAGTTTGCATATGCATGGGTAATGGAATCGTTATGATACAACTCCCACATATAAGGCAAAGTGTTTTCTACCTCCACATCAAATTGCTCTTTCCAAAAACCACTTGTCCAAGTAACATCTTGCATGTTTACACTTTGCAGTTTACTATAAGGACTAGCAGCATTCGCTACCAGTCCTTTATTCTGTGCAAAAACAAACGTATTAAAAGCTAACAAGCCCAATACAATTCCTTTATTTATTTTCATCGTTTCTTTATTTTATAAAAACATTAATCGTTCGTGTTTTTGAATCTCCATCAGCATCTTTAACTGAAATTTGAAAAGAAGCAAATCCTTTTTGAGTGTTCTTAAACCTAATTTTTCCGTTCTTTAATAATACTTCTCCATTTTTTACATTTGAAAAACTATAGGATGGTTTGTTTTCATACCCTTTAAAGTAATCTTTAACATCTAACTCGACTACCCCTCCATTTTCTATAAAAAAATGTGGCTGAGCCATCCAGTTTAAATAATCTTCTAATTGTGTAAATCCATCTTTATCCTCATCTTTATTGGTTTCAGAATAATCGTTTACTTTAGAATTAGGATTTAACCCGTGAGCTTCTTCCCACCAATTAGGCAAACCATCATGATCTGTATCCCAATCTTTAGGTCTTATTTCACTTGCATACTTTGGAAAACCACCAGCATCTAACTCTGTATCTATCATTCCCGGTAAACCGCTCTTGCTCCCTTTAAACTTGTATGTTCCTTTTAAAGTTTCATTGACAATGCGATGATCGTGATTATCAAAAAAGGGTTGCGTTGCTCCCACATCAGACAATACATCTTTATACGCTGCTGTGGCCGACTCTGTGTTTATATATGAAGGAAAGAATGGTTTATTTACAAATGTTTCAAAATCTACAATAGCCCCATTACTTATTTGTATTATTTTTCCATCTTCTTGATTATTTTCATCAAAATAACCTGGCATTACGTTCCCTTGAAAAAAGTATTGCTGTTTTCCTTTTCCTACACCTTCGTGTTGAACTTTTAAAGCATAAAATATTTTTGAAGCTGGTCCTGGTTTGTAATAATTATTTACAAAGTTTACTTGATTTGCACCTCCATCGGTAACACGTCCTCCCCAATTATAAACTACATTATTTCTAATATCTATTTTTCCTGAATAAAAACCATCACCATTTAATCCACCTCCAATACTCCAATTTCTACCATAATTGTGTGCTAATAAATTGTGATGAAAACTACCTATATCACCTCCAATTGTTGCAGCATACCCATGCATTTGTCCTGCTTTATATTTATCGTGACCCGCTACATTTAATGCCTCTGATATTAAAGTACGTTGTAGCGTAATATGATGTGCTCCTCTAGAACTAAAAGATTCATCAATAGTCCAACTTATAGAACAATGATCAATAATACTATAATCAGCTCCTGTTAAGCCCATACCGTCAAAAGTAGTTCCTGAACCAATTCTTACCTTTAAGAAACGAACAATACCATCATCACCCGTTAAGCCTACAGGAGCTCTACTAATGGTAATCCCTTCTCCTGGTGCTGTTTGTCCTGCTACAGTTATATAAGGTTGATTGATGACCAATCTTGATTTTAATTCAATATTTCCAGACACGTTAAACACAATAGTTCTAGGTCCAATTTCCTGATTTACGGCATCACGGAAACTTCCAGGTCCATCATCATTTAAATTGGTTACTTCTACTACTTTTCCACCACGTCCTCCAATGGCAAAACGCCCATATCCTTCTGCTCCTGGAAAAGCCAATTGTGCAGGTCTAAAAGACCACACATTTCCTTTGGTAATGTCTCCATTTGCATCTTCCTCATCTACTCGCCAATAATAAGTATTCATACTGTATAAATCGTCTACAACAAAGTTGTTTTCTGTCAGTTTTCCTTGATACAAAGAAGATAATTCTCCTGCATTTTTTATCTCTTCTTGGTTTTCTCCAAAATACACATGATGTGCTGCTGTTCCTTTTGGAGATTTCCATGTTAGATTTAAATTTTCCTCTACCACCACATGTTCATCGGCATTTTCTGGCTGTGGAGTGTTAGATTGTTTTTTAAGATTTGGAGTATCAATCTCAAAACCATTGATCACAAATTCAGAAATATCTGATCCTTTAGTTCCTTCAAAACGAATTACAGTCTCTTTGTTTTCTTCTACCGTAAAAGTTAAATAAGCTATTGCCGATTCAATTTTAGCAAAAGCTCTATTGCTTTGCAAAACTGTTTCTACCTGTTTACCATTTACATAAACTTTAACAGGAGTTACTGTTCGCTCTCTTAAATTAGAAAAGGTATTATGAAATGTCAGCAATGAATGTTTTCCTGGTTTTAGTCCACTAATGCTCATTTCTACTTCTTTTTCAGAAACCAATCCATCACTTACCAATTGGGCGTAATGAGGAGCACTCATTCCTATTTTTACCCAATTAGATTTAAAATCTCCTTTTAGTTTTACAGTCACTCCTTCAAAAGATTTTTCATCTTCTTTTCCTTCATTAATCACCCAAGGTTGATATAAAGGGTCATGAACTTCTGATATTCTCCTTCCCGAAAAATCAAAATCTACTTTTACTACTTGCTTTTCTGTTTCTTTATTGTTTTGACATTGCACATTTAACAATGTAAATACGGCCAAAAACCATGAACTCGAAATATGTTTTATGAATCTCATCTATCTAAAATTTATTTTTTCTGTATTATTATACTCCAATATATTTTGAAGGTCTTTTCTTCTTTCCTCTGGACTTACTTTTATTATTTCAACCACACCATTTTCTAGCTTGACTTCTACTGTTGTATTTTGAGAAGCATGTAACTTAAAATGTACATTCCAATCTTTTGGCCAAGCAGGAAACAACACTATTTTTTCATTTACTTCTTGTAATAACATTAATTGCATTCCAATCATTCCAGCTCCTCCCCAATTATGATCTGGTACCCAGTCAAAACCTGGTCCCCAAAAGGTGGGGAAACGTCTTTCTGAATTTGCCATTTTTAATAAAGTATATTTTGCAGCTTCATTGGTTAATCCCAATCTAGCAGCCATAATATTACTTTGCTTCCACCCTACATGACTCCTAAACTTTAACAAATCTTCATCTAATAGATATGTATTTTGTGCCACTTCTAAATCGGGTTTTCCTATGCTGTAAATCTTCCATGGAAACACTGGATACAATTGTGCTGCTTCAGTATTATTGATACGTTCCCATGTTTTTGCAGGAGCTAAGACTTTTTGATGATTAATTTCCTTAAAATTTAAAGGTGGAATTCTTTTCTGAAACTCCTTTAGGTAAATAACTTCCTCTGTTGTTAAATCTTCCGAAGACAACTTTAATAGTTTCTCTGTTACTACTTTTAAAGCAGAAATGGTACTATTAGCATTGTTTGCCATTTTGTAAGTTTCTACGGCTGATCCTGGGTACAAAACCAAATGCCCATTGGCATCTAAAGATTTTCTTCCTCTCTTTTTGGCTAAATACTGATAATGTTCATCAAAAAAACGAAGACAGCTCAATACAAAATTATTGTACTTTCTAATATCAATATTTGCATATTCTTTTTGCTCCAACATCATTTTACAAAACTCAAAAACTGTATCCCATTGATACTCTAACCAAGCATTATATTGCATGCCTGCATCATAATTTTCAGGACGTCCCCAACCATATTCAGCAGGATTTGGCAATCCAAAATTTTCTAATTGTTCTGTAAAAGCAGCCCCTTTATGATTCCAATAAACTTGACTACGTAACTCCGCATTTTTTTGAAGCGTTAAATAATAATCTAACTGCGATGTCATCATATCAAAGTCACCACTTTTAAACATTGGAAAATAAACCAAACGTTGATTTTGTTGAGTCATAGTTCCTCCTCCCCAGTTTCTAAAATCTGGTGTAAAAGGATGATCTTCTTTGGTAAAAACAGGATCTACCGTAAACAAACCACCATTAAATTTTGTTGGATATTTTCCATAAGCATTGGCTCCTAACATATAACGGAACAACTGATAATTTTGCCCTATTTGATATACAGAATCTTGTGCTTTTACATTTCTGTTTTGAGTATAAATAAAACTTCTATTCCAATACTGATTCCACCATTTTTTTGTTCTTTTTTCATCTGACTTATAATCCTCTACAAAATCCTTCAATCCTTTTTTATAAACCGATATATTTTGGTCTTGAGTCGTGTGTAAATAAATAGATAATTGATGTTTCTTACTTGCTTTTTTACTCTGTAAGCTATAACCTTTATAATCGGTATCTTGATACGTTCCTGTATAAGTGTCTGCTGAAATCATATTTTCTCCAATCATCTTTCCTCCAAAAGTCAAATACTTTAAAGGATTCATCATCTGGTCTTTTACAGACTCCAATTGCTGTTGTGCTACCGCAACATCAAATACTGTTTTTTCTCTATTTTGATGGTAAAATGAAATGGTATTCTTTTCAAAACTAATAGAGTCTCTATAAGTAATAATATCTCCTTGAGGAGCCCATTTATATGAGTTGGCATTATTGGCTTTTCCTTTTACAAGTCTGTTCTTATATCTCCAATTTTCATAAGAAGCTTTTACACTTACAGTTTGTTTGCTTTTTATATCTACATGAATGACAGGGTGAAAAACATCTACCCAAAGTTTTATCTCCGTATTGTTTTGAGAAATTTTCACATAACCATCATGCAATACCAACTCTTGATGAAACCCATCTTTATTTTTAAATGGATTTGGACTTAGCTCTAATTTTACACGACCTAGTTTTAATAAGGTGTTGTGTTCATCAAAAGTTCCACTTCTTGAAAAATAGAAATATACACTTCCTTGTTCAACCCAAACATTCGCCCCAATATCTCCACCTCCTAAAGGCATCGATTCTGAAGCATTTTTACTTTGGCTTGTCCATATTTGATTATAATCGTTAAGCTCAGGAGTTTGAGCATTTACTAGAAACGAAAACATCAAAAAAAAGGAAATAATGATCTTTTTCATGGTATGATATTCTTGATGTATTACCAATTATCGGTTCTGAAAGATGAAATCGGTAATCCGCCTCCACTGAACAACTCTGCCTTTACATAGTTTTTAAATAAATAGCGAACTGCTATTGGCTTAGCTACTTTTGGAGTAGATAATATTACCGACTTTGTTCTAACAATAGCTTGAGCAGGATAAAAGACTTTATTTTCTCCAGCAATCTCAAACCCTTTCACTTCTTTCCAAAAAGAGGTAATACCATTAGGTATATTGTCAAATGAAAGGATTACTGTACTTTCAATTATTTCTATAGATCTGAACACAGGACTTTCATATTCAAAACCTTCTAATCCATAGGTTTTAGCCAATGCCAAATACGCTAAACGTTTTCCTCCTTTTTCTTTATCCATTGGATGAATACTAATTTCCTCTCCAACATCCATTAAAACTGCCATTCCTGAATTTGAAATCTCCTTTGATGCCTGTAATTGTGCTTCTCTTAAGTAAGCCGAATTATATTTTTCTAAATTGTCTAGCGGATGAAAACGTGCATAATCAAAAGGGGCTATTTGAGCATAATAAAATGGAAACGCTCCTTGGTTCCACAACTCTCTCCATGATCCTACCATTTTTTTGAACAAATCTTTATACTCAAAAGGTCTTTCATAATTAGATTCTCCTTGATACCAAATAGCTCCTTTAATTCCGTAACCAATTACAGGCGATAACATTCCATTAAATAAAGTTGTAGGTACTCTGTTTGGATTGCTTTTTAAATCACTTTCTGTTTTTGGTAAGGGTAATGTATTCTCAAAATCTTCTAACATTTCTTTATTCATCCAAGCTTCTACGTTTGATCCTCCGTAAGACACGTGAATCAATCCTACAGGAACTTGTAACACCTCTTGTAACAAACTTCCAAAATACCAAGCCGTAGCACTAAAACCACCTGTTGTTTGTGGACCTGCTACTTCCCACTGTCCTTTAAAATCTTCTTTAGGTGATAAAACAGTAGCTCTTGGTACTGTTATCAAACGAATATTTTTATTGGTTGAACGAACAATCTCATCATTCCCACCTATCACGGGTTGTCCAGGAAAACCTTTTAAAGGCATTTCCATGTTAGACTGTCCAGAACACAACCAAACTTCCCCAACTAACACATTGTTAATGGTTTTTATTTCGCTACCGTTTGATACCATAATCATATAAGGGCCTCCCGCCTTAGGAGTAGTTAAATTTGTTTTCCACTTTCCTAATTTATCGGCTTTAACCTGATATTCTTTTGCATCCCAAGACGTAGAAATCGTTAATTTTTCATGCTTATTTGCCCAACCCCAAATAGGAACATTACTTTCTTGCTGCAATATCATATTATCTGTAAACAATGCTGGTAATTTAATTTCTGCATGCATAGTTATAACGCTAAACAAACAAGCTACTACTATGGTCAATAATTTTTTCATTTTTTTAAAGTCTTTTGAATTTTAATATCTCCTAACAAACCAGATTTCACCATCATGGTTTCCTCTAATCTATAAGGTGCTGTGGTCCACGTTAACCGATCTTCTTTTGATAATTTTTCATCACCAATTAATCTATTAGCCCAAGTATTGGTCACTTTTATAGTCAAGGTATTTTCTCCTTTTTTTAAAGCTTTTGATATGTTTTTTCTGTAAGGATACGTCCATAAAACACCACAATCTTTTCCATTGACACTGATTTCTGCAATGTTGTTGATTTCATCAAACTCTAGGTACAAATCCTTTTCAACCTCTTTATTCCATTCAAATGTTTTGGTGTAAATAGCCGTTCCAGAATAATATTTAATACTATCATTGCTCGAAGTGCTCCAATCAAAAAGTTGATGAATTTCAATTGGTTTTGATGGCCCATGAAATGCTTTATCAAACTGAACCGTCCAATCCTGATTTAAAGTCTGAACTGTTTTATAACTCGACCCATTTTTATTTTCTTCTAAACCTTTCTCATCTTGATTTTCTTTAAAAATCACAAAAAGAGATTCGTTTTTATCAAACTGTAACGGAATAATTGTTCTTCCTTTTTCCACTCTCCAATCTTGCACGGTTAAAGTTTCATCAGTCACAGGGTTGTATAAAACAGGTGTTTTATTTGACACTCTAAAAGACACCGCTACTTGCCTTTGTTCTTCTTTTTGATTTGCCAAAAAATAAATATCTTCCTTATAATACGATCTATGTGTCCAAGCGATGGTACTCGCATCCTTTTTATTGATTTTTACATCTGCAGTAATTCCAAATGCCGAAAAATCAGATTCTAAATAAGGTAATTTTACCACCGTTCCTTTTCCTAAAGACCATTGTTTATCTTCGTTACCAGACCAAATTTCATCAATAATTTGTTGCCACTTTTCTGTTTCTTGAACCGTGTGTTTTCCTGGAATACTTGTAGGTTTTTCATTCACAAAAACAGTCGCTCCATCTTTTACCAAATTCAAAATCTTTTGAGCTACCTCCAAAGACATCATTTTGTTTGGAGACATTTTTGTTACCCCAGGAAACAATAAAAATTGATACGCTACTTTGTCTGAGAAAATCACATTCCCATTTTTTACATAAGCACTCAATAATACATCACTATTAAAAGAATCGTATTTGTAACCATTTAAAGCATTTACCCACTCTGATAAATCCGTACTATTTTTAGTGTATTTTACCTCTTTAGGCATACGTGCTGATGGCTGACCTACATTTGCTAATCTTTCCTTTTCTGATGCCACTCGTTCAGCTCCAAAAACATTTGGAATGGATGACACCAACCTATCTGGCAACACCGATCTCGAAGGGATTTCTTCCCCTGTAAATACTGCAAAATCTATCACCGGATGTCCTTTTTGCAATTGGAATTGTACATTTTTACAATACTCAAAAAAAGCTTTTCCGGGTTTCCACCAAGTTTGATCTCGTTGAAAAAAAGTTCCTATAGGATCTAAAGTCATTCCCGGCTTTCTATCTAACCATGGATTATGTACAAAAACATGATAAAAAAAGCGATTGATTCCTAAGGCATAATTTCTATCGGCCAAGGTTTTTAAATTCCCAGGATGTTCATCCCAATCCATTCTTAACTGAGTAAATGCTTCTGCTTGAATGATATCTTTTCCATAAATATGTCCTCCTGAAATAGCATCTAACATATCATTAGGTTTGTCATGTGTAGGACTTCTTAACCAAAACTCTCCACTAGGGTAATCAATATGCTTAAAATGCAACAAACCATCACTCGTCATGGTTGGAGCTACATTTTCTGAACTAAATTTAACTCCAGCTTTTTTAGCTTCGTCTGCCAAAACCCCAAAGAAATTATCTACAATTAATTCCGATATGGTTTTTCTAATATCGTATAACACATTTTCAGAAGTTTCAATGTCATCCAACGGAATCCCCGCCATTACGGGTAAATATTCCACAACATCGTAACCTCTACGTTTTTTAAATTCTTCTCTAAAAACAGGTGACCAATTTTGACTTCCACACTCCCAACTATCCATGTGTAATATTTCCACCACTTTTGAGGATAATTCTGGTCCTGCTACTCTTAACATTTTCCCGAACCAATGGTCTAATTGAAAACGAACAGCCTCTGCATTAAATTTATCAACCTCTAAACCACGACCTCCTCCTGCTGTTGCATTTTCATGTCCTGTGGAAGTATGTCCAAATCGCATAATTCTCCATTTTTTTTCTGATGGAGCTTGCCAATTTAAAACACCTTTCTCATCTACAAACCCAGAAATATTGATCATCTTAGAAAGATTTACACAATCCTCCTTTGTGATTTTTGTATTATTTAGTTTTGAACTAATTCTCCATACCGCCCCTGATTTTCCTTCATAATTCTCAATTAAAGGTTCTTCTGAAAGAATAATTTTTGTGACTTTTAAGCCTTGGTTCCATTTGGCCATATCAATATCTTCAGCCCCAGGTTCTGAACCTTTAGGATTGTAAACAAATCTGAAATATTTTGCTTGTACAAATAGACTATGTGTATAATCTTCATCGGTATCTTGCCAACCAGAACGTGGGGTTTCTAATCGACCTAAACTCTTATAAGTAATTCCATCATCACTCACCTCAACCATCATTCTGTGCGCTTGATAATTGTTTCCTTTGGTTTTAATATGAATGGATTTACAAGAAAAAGGTTCTTTAAATTCATATTGAATATAGCCTTGTCCATACAAACGTAATTGTGTTTGATCGGTAGATGCATCACTTAAAAAAGAAGCTTCTTCACCTATTGATGTACTAATTTTAGGCTGAACATCAATGGATGTTTGATGTTTATATTCTACAGGAAAAGCAAACGTAGCAATGTCTTTGTAGTAATTTTTATAATGCTCAGGAGTTGGCAAGTTTGTCCCTTTCAGGTTTTTCCCTTCCAATATGGTATCTGCCCAAACCACTTTTTGCATCGACATTTCTGGTGTAATCCAAGGCCCTCCAGCAACAGCAAAACCGTCTGCAGGATGAAAACCAATTTTTACACCTAACCTTTCTGCTTCGGTTAGAGCCCAACGAACCAATTCCCAAAATTCATCACTTAATTGTACTACTGGTGGATTCATTAAAGGTTCTTCTCCTGGACCTTTAATCGTCATTAAATAAGCACCTCGAATTCCAGCTTGTTTCATTGCTTCTAAATCGGCAGTAATTCCTTCTTTAGAGTAAGTACTTTTTAACCAATACCAATACACCCATGGCATGGCACTTTCTTCCGTAGGTTCAAAATAAGACACTTCTTTTTTTACCGATGGTTTGCAAGAAACCATTAGTATCATGATAAAAAACAAATATTTGAATCCTTGTTTCATTTAATAGTTAAACTTTTTAAGTGTCTTAGATAGGCCTTTATCAAAAGGAGTTATATAAAAACTGTATTTGTAATCTTTAGATGTAATTTGATACTTTTCTAAAGGAGCTGCTACTGGTGACCAACTATCATTCCCTCCAATTCCCATTTGTTTTAAATCAATATTTAATGTCAAATAACCTGGATTTTTTAAATCATATGTATGCTTAGCTTCATTGATATTCTTTTCTGTATATGGCCAAACACTCATACTCAACGGTTGTTCTCCAAGCACTAAAATCCCTTTATTTTTACTAATGGTTGAAGCTGCCATCCATCTCACTTCTGTTCTATTTCCATTTTCTTGAGGGCGAACATAAGGCTCTATAAATTTGTCTAATGGCAAGCTGTAACGCTCCACAAAAAAACCGTGGTTTCTATCGATATAATTCTCTAGCTCCCCTTTCCCGTACCATGAAATTTGTTTAAAATCATTTTTAATCCCCATTTGCATTCCAACTTTTGGAATGTTAGGTAAATCCTTAGAAGCCGTTAAATGATATTCAACTTTAATAACACCGTTTGGTTTGACATGGTACGAAACCGAAACACGTGCGCTATCTTTTACTACTTCGTAAACAGATGTTATCTTAATATCTTGGGCTACTTTTTTAGTAGCTATGGAAGTTAAAGTTGGCTGATGATTATACCAAGGTTTTAAAACTTTATGTGGTTTCCAACCTTTGCTATCATTGTCCGTAAATGGCCTGGTAAAGTTTGGTAATAAAGGAGCAAATATTTGTTCTTCGCCGTTAAATACATAAGAATTTAAGGCTCCATTTTCTTTATCAACTATCACACTAAAATTATTTCCTTTGATGGTATAATTTTTCTCTGAATCTAATACAGATAAGGTCTCTTTCGATGTTTTTGAGAAATCATCTATTGGTTTCTTAGGAACTAACAAAAACTGATCTTTGGCAACAACATATCCTTTATCTGCCCATAGCTCATCTTTTGACAATCGGAATTCAATATTTAAAAAGTATTCAGCATCCGATTTCATTCTAGGTAGATATTTTTCAATATCAACAACCATTTCTTCTCCTGCTTTAATCTCTAACGGATTTAACTCGTATGTTTTCTTAACCACACCATTTTCTAATATTGTGATAACAGGAATAAATGCTGATAAAGATTGTGTAGCCTGACAATTTTTAATGGTTAGCTGATTTCCTTTTAACGATGAAACTGCAGGTTGATACACCCATTTATTTTCATACATGGCTGCTTTTGGTCTACCGTCTGAAGCAACTATACCATTGATACAGAAATTTCCATCGTGTAGTTGTTCTCCAAAATCACCTCCGTAAGCATAAAACTCTTGGCCTGTTTTTTCATCAACTTTTAACAAACCTTGATCTTTAAAATCCCAAATACAACCACCTATAACTCTAGGCAATCGTCTAAACTCATCCCACAATTCTTTTAGATTTCCTGTTGAATTCCCCATAGAATGAGAATATTCCACAAACAAAATAGGACGTGTGTCTGCTTTATTGTCTACCAAAAACTGTGGTGTAAATACCCCTGGATAAAAACGACTCACCATATCTACATAGGCTTCATCTTGTGGGTTTTCAAAACGATGAGAATGATCTCCTGTTGATGGATATCTTGGATCTCTTTCATCAATATATCCATCCAATCTAGGATTTCCTTGAGCGGGTTCAAAATGCACAGGTCTAGTAATGTCAAAATCATGTGTCCAACCCGCCATCGCGGCATGGTTTGGTCCTTTTCCAGATTCATTTCCTAAACTCCACATGATCACACTTGGGTGATTTTTATCACGCTCTACCATTCTGGTCATACGTTCCATATACGCATGTGTCCAACTTGGATCATTACTCAACTTGCCTCCCAGTCCATGGGTTTCTAAATTCGCTTCATCCATCACCATAATTCCGTATGTATCACATAATTCGTAGAAATACGAATCGTTAGGATAATGACTGGTTCTAATGGTGTTAAAATTAAATTGCTTGATGGTTTTTACATCTTCTTCAATATCTTTTCTAGTCAATGCTTTTCCTCTAATAGGATGATGATCATGACGATTGACTCCGTAGATATACGTTTCTTTTCCGTTGATTAATAATTTTCCGTTCTCTTTTGAAAACTCAATAGATCGGAAACCAACTTTACAAGATTTTACTTCGGAAATGTTTCCGTTTTCATCTTTTAACGTCATCACCAACGTATATAAATTTGGTGCTTCTGAACTCCACTTTTTAGGATTTTTGATCGTCTTTTCAAAAAAACCAAAACGCACATTATCCAAACGAGGGTAACTTTCATTTACAATGGCTTTGGCTAAAGTATCAATAGGTTTTTCAAATAAAGCCTCGTTTTTATCATTATACAACTGAAATTCAAACGAAGTATTCTTAATAGTATCTCCAGTTAAGTTTTCTAATTTTGGACGTAATTGAAAAACAGCATCTTTATACTCTTTATCTAATTTTGCTTGATAAAAGAAATCTTGAATGCGTAGTTTTGGTTCAGCCATTACAAAAACTTCTCGCTGAATCCCACTCATTCGCCAATGGTCTTGATCTTCTAAATAAGCACCATCACTATAGCGAATCACTTGGACGGACAATATATTTTCTCCTTCTTTTATATAAGGTGTAATATTAAATTCTGATGGTAAAAAACTATCTTCTCCATACCCTAAAAACTCCCCATTGACCCATACCTGAAAAGCTGAACTCACCGCTCCAAAATGAAGGGTAACCGTCATGTTTTTTTGCCAGTCATTTGGCACCGTAAATTTACGTTGATAAGACCCTACACTATTATCATCTGTAGGAACAAAAGGAGGATTGATAGG
This sequence comes from Wenyingzhuangia sp. IMCC45467, assembly GCF_054111205.1. Next base: position 2,825,409 of record NZ_CM134196.1, on the reverse strand, counting down.
TCTAAAAGGATAGACTGCACTTTTGTAAATTGGAATTCCATAACCATGCAATTCTATATTAGAGGGCACTTCTATTTTATCCCATCCATTTACTTCTTGCTTATAAAAATATTTAGGAGCTTCTTCTAAGTTTTTTGCATACTTAAAATTCCACTCACCGTTTAACATCATCAAACGGCTTTTTTCTCTATCTCCTTCTAAAGCATCTGCAACTGTTTTATAAGAATAAGCCGTAGCTCTTGCAGGCTGTCTATTGATACTAGTTACCAACGGATCTTCCCAAGGTGCATAACTATATTTTTTAGGTGTTTCAGGAATCCCAGCAGGCTCTCCTGTAACTGTTTGTGCCTTCATATTTGAAATCCAACAGGCAAAAATTAATATGACAAGCGTTTTTATATTCATTAATTATCTATTAAAACATTCTGTTTTTATCATACCGAACTTGTTTCGGTATCTCATATTCTACAACCTAACTGAGACCCTAAAATAAATTCAGGGTAACACATGGTTATTTAATCTCTATTTCATCTTTTGGAGGAGTCACAAAATGAATATCACTTTTTCCTATATCTTTTGAAGTTGCCAAGGCAATACCACGTTGCCCTGCTTTGTTTACAGCACAGTAATAATGATACACAATCCCCTCATGTTTAACCACAAATGATTTATGAGCAAACAAATCATCATAAGGTTCTGATGACTGAATTAAATCTTCTCCCTCCCAATCTTTCCAATGAATCAAATCATTAGACACTGCAAATCTGTTGAAAGCTCCTTGATCCCAACCTGTCCAAAAAGCTCCAAAATAAAACATCACCCAAGTATCATTAATACGTTGAATATAAGCATCTCCAGAAATTCCTTTATGATGATTGATTACAGGTCCATCTCCAAAACGTTCCCAGTTTTTCATATCGTTTGAAACCGCCATGGCAATACGCTCAGCTCCTTTGGCAGGATTGATACTATCTCCACGAGCGTTGTAATACATCACAAAATCATGTCCTGTTTCTTTCTCAACATCTCTAATCACAGAACTTTTATACATGGTACTGTTGTCCCACCATTTTGCTTTGTCATCATTTGGTCTTAAAACAGGTTCTGGCAAACGTTTAAATTCGTGAGGTGTAGTAGGCAACTCATCCGTATAAGCCATTCCCATAGATAGAATTCCAGCTTCATATCCTGTAGTATTCCCGCCAAAATAACTCATCCAGTATTTATCGTCATAAGATTCCCATTTGTAAGAACCTCCCCAAATAGGATCTTGTAAAGCAATGTATCCTGCTTTTTGATTGACATCCCATTCCGTAGTGTCTTTTGAAAAGGACATTACTTTTCCTAAGTGTTTCCAGTTTAACAGATCATCACTTTCTGCCAACCAAGTTTCGTAACCACGACCTTCAAAAATTAGATAAGTCATAAACCACTTTCCACCTTTTCTAAAAATACTCGGACAATCCATTTTGTATGAATTGTCTTTAGGCACCATGACCAAACCGTACTTATGTGGCGTTTTAATTTCGTTATATATTTCTTGCATTACGGCATCTGTTATCTCTCTTTTCTTCATTTTTGAAGAACAAGATGCCATGGCAACAAGTACCAAGCACATTAGCGTAATTTGAAAAACATGTTTTGTTTTCATGGGTTGATGTTATTTTTAATATCTAATAATTATTTTACGTCATTCCGAATTTATTTCGGAATCACATCATACTAGAAGTCACAAATTAAATACGAACCTGAAACAAGTTCAGGTTGACGACATTTTTATATTCTCATCAATAACTCTATAATTAATCTATTTTTTAAACTTTAAATAAACTGTACGTTTTTGCAGACCACTTAACCATTTTGGTTGTGATGAAGGCCCTAACAAATCGGTAGCATTTACTTTGTTTCTTGCTGGAGGCACTACATCTAACACCGCAATTCCTGTATTCGGAATGGTATACAACAAAGCATCACGTCCATCGCGTGGTGAGTACACTCCTAAATAAGTATCCGTATCTTTATTCTCAATATAAATTTGCCCTTCTTCAGTGGTAAATTCCGCCCAATGCCAATTGTTAAAATATCCTTTAAACTCAGGATAATTGAATGATTCCCCTGGAATAGGATCGTTATAATCGTTTTTCCAAATATCTAAAGTGGTTCCTTTTAAACGGTTTTGCCAAACCCTATAAGGTCCATCACCTAACCATTTTTTAGCTCTCATTTTTTCTTCAGGATAGTCAAAATACATGCCTGCTAAATCTACCACTCCATTGTACTCGTATTCATAGTCTAACTGAATCAATCCATCCGCATCAATAGTCCAAACTACTTTTTGAAGAATTCCGTGATAACTTGCAGTAATCACTACTTTTCCGTTTTCTTCTTTTGCATCAATATTCAATAAATTCTCAGAACATTTTACTTCTTCATCCCAACAAGAAAATTCTTTATAAATTCTATCTTCTCCTTTTAAAAAATCTGGATTGATGGTTCCATCTAACGTTCTGTCCCCTCTACGAGCCATGATTATTTTTGGTCCATTGGTTAAACTAATGGTTTTTCCAGATTGAATTACCTCAGTTAATTTCCCTGATAGTTTATCAATTTTAATTTCAGATTTATCTGCCTTAACAGCATAAAACTCTTTTGTTTCTTTTAAATCTACTTTTCCTGTAGCTTCTTTTTTATCTGTTGTTTTTTTGTCCCATGTAAAATCCCAAGTCCATAATTCATTTCCGTTTTTGTTGATGGCTTTTACGTACAATACCTCTGCTTCTTGCCAATTATTAGGAAGATTTAATTGTAAATTTCCTTTTCCATGTGGTTGAATATTGGGTGATGAAATTTTTCCTTTCTGAAGTGTTTTTCGTTCTGCTTTTCCATTTAAAGGAGAACTAAAATTCACCAATTCATATTCAAAAGTACAAGTATTTGTATTGGTAAAATCGTAACGATTTTCTAAAGTAAACGTTCCATCAAAATCTTTTGATAAGATTGATTTTTCCATAATCATCACCGGAGACCAAACTTCTTTCACGGTAAAGAAACTACCTTCTTTTTCGTGATGTGGCCCTACAATTCCATCGGCACCATAATTTCCTTGGTTGTCAATTCTTCCATCCTGATCGGTACGAGCAATTCCCTCATCGGCAAATACCCAAAGATAACCTCCTGCCCCTCTAGGATGTTTTCTCATAATTTCCCAATAATCATTAAATCCTGCACCATGACCACCATCATACAATCCGTGTAGGTATTCTGTTGGCATAAAAATATTATCATCTCTAAAATATTCTAATGTCTCTCCATAAGAACGATAATGCATGGTTTCTACTCCACTGTGTTCTTGTTGTGGATGTAACACAGGACGTTTTTGTAAATCCCAAATATCAAACTGATTGTCTAGATTGATATTCCATCCACCTTCATTTCCGTTAGACCAAAAAATAATACTTGGGTGATTTAAATCACGAGTAACCATTTCTTTCACTAACTTTTTTCCTACCGCATCATCGTAATGACCATGCCATCCTCCTAACTCATCCATAACATACAGTCCAAGTTCATCGCAAGCTTGTAAAAATTCAGGATCTGGTGGATAGTGAGATAAACGCACTGCATTCATGTTCATTTCTTTGATCAAACGAACATCTGCATAGTTTAATTCTTTGTTTAAAGTTCTACCAGATTCTGGCCAAAAGCTATGGCGATTTACCCCTTTCATCAACACACGTTGACCGTTGACATAAATTCCATCTCCTTTTCTGATTTCAATAGTTCTAAATCCAATAGCCTCAGAAATGTTATGCAACAATTCTTTCCCTTTATAAATAGCTATTTCTGCCTTATAAAGATTAGGTGTTTCTGCAGTCCATTGTTTGATATTTTTAAAACTTCCTGATAGATGAATTTTATCTCCACTACCAACGATATCAGCCTTAATGGTATTTCCTACTTTTTTCCCGTTGATATCTAAGACAGTTATCTCTGCTCGTATATTTGAAGCCGCATTTCCTAAAAACACATTGGCTTCAAAAGTTCCGTCAGCTTCCGCTTTTAACGATGTATAATTGATATGTGTTACTGGCAAGGCTTCTAAAAAAACCGGACGGAAAATTCCACCAAAATTCCAGTAATCTGCACGTCTTTCAGCCAAATTAACACTGGCATTTTTAGACTCTTTGCTCACCACAACACTCAACTCGTTTTTCTTTCCAAATTTCAATAAATCTGTGATATCGTATTTAAATCTGTAAAAAGCTCCTTGATGTTCATCATCACTTGCCGAACGTCCGTTAATTCTAACTTTTGTATCGGTCATAGCACCATCAAAAACAATTTTTACACGTCTGTTTCCCCATGCTTTTGGGACTTCAAACGTATATTTATATTCTCCAACCTCATCAGCAATTCCTTCTGGAAAAGCTTTTCCGTAAAAACGAATTCCGTATTGATATTTTCCAAATCCTTCTTGTTCCCAAACAGAAGGCACATTAATGGTTGACCATTCTCCGCTTTTTCTCCCGTCAGAAATTTTAAATTCCCACTCTTTGGTATCTTGATATCCTTTACCTGATAAATACTGAATTTGAGTTTCTGTATTTTGAGCTTTTGTCGAAAAACTGACAACTGCCAAAAGAATAGATAATCTGTAAATAAATTTGCTCATTCCCTTAAATTATAATGCTTTGTATTGAATTTGATATTCTTTATTAGCCACTAGTACTAACTGATACTTGTTTTTATCTACTTGCGTAATTGTACCCAAGTTTGTTTTTGGTTTGCTTTTACTATGAATAATTAAAGTTCCTTCTCCACTAACTGTTTTGATATTCATTTCTTTGGTACTGATACGCAATTCTATATTTCCTTTAGGTGTTGGCACTTTTCCTTCCATCCACTTTAAACCACCTAAATTAGGTTCAATTGTATACGTTTCGTATCCAGCGGAAATAGGTTGTACTCCCAAGTAATATTTTCCAAACAAATAAATAGGACTTGCCCCCCAAGCGTGACAAAGACTTTTCCCATAAGGTCTGCCATACATGGTTAAATGTTCTTTCCCTTGTTGTTTTGGATCGTATTTTTCCCAAAAAGATGTGGCTCCTTCTTTTAGCATTCCTCCCCAATAATCACGAATTTCATCTAATACAAATTCTTGTTCTCCCATAGCACAAAGTGCTTCTAACTCATAAAATCGCATATAAGGTGTGGTGATTTCTAGGATGTCATCATTTAGCAATACTTTATTCTTTACACTTTGTTTTTGTTCTTCATCAAAATAATTGAAAAAGATTCCAAACATATTGGCATATCGGGTTACGATGTCTTGCATTTTACCATCAATACGTTGGTGTTTCATAACATTTTCATCCTGATCCCAAAACACCTCAAACAATTGTTCTTTTAATTCTTCTGCCAGTTTTTGATATTGTTTTTCATCGGCTGTCTCACCAGCAATTTTTGCACTTACTGCCATGGCTTCTAAACTTCTAGCCAATAACATTTGCTCAAAACTAACCTCACCTGTTTTTGGTAAGCCATCAGCCCAATCAATAAAAACCCAGTCTCCTTCTAAAGGTTCTAAAAACCCATGTTGATTTCTTCTACCCAAACAGTACTCCATTAAGGTTTTCATTCTTGGGTAAAATGTTTCTATAAATTTTGTATCACCAGTATACAAGTAATAATCATAAATTCCCACAAACCAATACAGCGAATAATCCATAATAGTGTTTACGTGAGCCGTTACAGGCTCTTTACCACGTAGTGCCAATAAGGTTCTTTCTACAGATGGAGAATCAAAAAATAAATAATAGTTCATCAAATAACTTTGATAAGCATCTCCGGACCACACCCAACGATCTCTCTTAATTCCATCAATAAAAAATTCTCGTGTTGTTAAATGCATGGTATATGCCGATACATCCCAAATTTCATTCAATAATTTATCTGATGATTTAAAGACTCCACGATATTCTAATGGTAAATATTCATACAACATAGAAATAGAATCGTATTCTACAGAAGCATCTTTTTGAACTTGAACATAACGAAACGCCTTAGAACCATTGTGAGTGTACGTTTTTGATTGATTTCCATCAAAATATAAATGATCCAAAGTTTCACATTTAGTAGTATCTAAAGCCTCTTCTTTAGACTCTCCATAATACAAGGCTAATTTTCCTTTTCCTTTTAAACCATGAATTTTAATATAACCAAACGTTTCTTTTCCAAAGTCTATCAATTCCCCATTCTCTGTTTTTTTAGACTCTTTAGCTGTCCAAGGTTCAGTTGCCAATCTAAACTCAGAAGGCTTGTTGTTAGGAGCGTTAAAATTCCATGATCCAACATACACCCATGGCGTCCCAGATTGTTGCGCTTTTCCTGCTTCATCTATCCAAAGTTTATCTTCGTTGGTAACCATCCAATCTTGATTGGATTTGATGTATTTTCCCTGAATATAAATAGCTGGTAATACTTCTTGATTGTATACTTTTAAAGAAATTTTATGCTTTCCAGCTGGAATGTTAAGTGATTTTGGTTGCCCATAAATTTGGACTCCATCTACCAATAATTGAAAAGGTCCTTCGGATACTATTTTAATATTATCCGCTTCTGGAATATCAACTTCTGTTTGAAACGTAACCAAAGCATATGGACTGTAATATTTCCAAAGCGGCGGAAACACTGCTTCTCGTTCGGTACGTCTTACTTGCATTTTATTGCTCAACCAAACTTCAAAATCTCCAGGATACCAAATCCAAGTAGCTTCTTTGTTATTGGTTTGAGCAAATAAAGAAGTTGAAAACAAAAACAGTATTCCGAAATAAATTTTGAATACTGATGTTGATATTTTGTGACACATAATTGTGAACTATTTTAAGTTTAAAAATGAGTTTTATATCATTTTAGTTAAGTGTAGATTTTATTGATTAATGTCCATTAAAAAACACATATAATAATATCATAACTATTGTAAGAGCCAACCATAAAATTTTAACTTGATTGTCTGGTTTTGCTTTTGGATCAATCTTTAACAATACATCATGATTATCTTGAGCTATTTTATCTGTAATAGAAACCAAATAAGTCATGATTGAAAGTCCTACAAAAATGTAAAAAGACAACAATAAAAAATGTGGCCATTGGTATACCTGATTTGGAAATACCCATAAATATAACACTCCAACTCCTAAACTAATTATGGTTCCCAAAGTCAACACTAAATTGGCTGCTTTTGTAGTGGTTTTCTTCCATAAAACTCCAAACAAAAACACAACAGACATTGGCGGAGCAATAAATCCTAAAATTGATTGAAAAATATCAAATAGATTTAATCCTTTAATACTGTTAATGGCTAAAGTAATTAAGACTGCTAGTATAGAACCAAATAAAGTAACCAATCGTCCTACCTTTACTATTTTATTTTGACTTGCTTTGGGTTCGTATTTTTTAACATAAACATCCATGGTAAACACAGTACTTAAAGAGTTTAATGCAGAACCAATAGTACTAATTAAAGCTGCAATTAACACCACAATAATCAATCCTCTTAAACCCGATGGAAATAATTGGGTAACCATTGTCATATATGCTTCATCTGGATTTTTCAATTCAGGAAACAACACAAAGCAGACAATTCCTGGTAAAATAAATAATGGAACATCTAATATTTTTAACCAACCTATAAAGTTGGCTCCTAACTGACCTTCTTTTAAATTTTTAGCCCCTAACATAGATTGCACCATAGATTGATCTGTACACCAAAACCAAACTCCCATCACAGGATACCCTAAAAGAATAGCAATCCAAGGATAATTTACATCATCAGCAGGAAGTAATAAATTCCAATAAGAACCTGGAGTGCTGTTATAAATATGCTCTAAACCACCAGCTTTATTAATTCCCATAACAACCAATAAAAGAGAAACTCCAATAAGTAATAGCATTTGAAAAACGTTGGTATAAGCTATGGCTTTTAATCCTCCGGCAGCCGCAAAAAACCCCGATAAAATCACCATTAAAATTACAGAAAGATACATAGGTAAATCTAGCAACTGCTGTACTAAAATCCCCCCTGCAAAAAGGGTTAATGACAACCAAGAAATTAAAATAGTAATAAGTGTATACCATGCTAAAATATTACGTGTAGAATCGCCAAAACGCTTCCCCATAAATTCTGGTAAAGTAACCACGTTGGCTCCTAAATATCTTGGAGAAAATACTACCGCCAATAACAAAATAAATATAAAAGCATACCATGCAAAGTTACCTGCTACAATTCCTGTAGTAAAACCAACACTTGCTGAAGCAATTAACATAGAAGGCCCTACATTGGTTCCCCACATATTTAGTCCAATACTTGGCCATCCTAAAGTGTTTCCTGCTAAAAAATAACTGGCATCTGTTTTTTTGTTTTTTACAAAAGAAATATAATATCCAAAAGCTACTAATAAAATAAGATATCCAACAATAACAAGATAATCTATGGGTTCTAAAAAACTACTGATTTGACTCATACTCTATAAAACCTATTTTTTATATATTAAATTCTGCTCTAATATCTGCTACTTTTACAGGTAATCCTGTTGATAATGACCTATCCATTGCTTGTAACAAAGCAACTGTTCCCACTCCTTCTTCCATATCTGGATAAGCAGTAAAATCTTGCTCAATACTATCTGCAAAATATTCTAAATAATTTTGATACTCTCCTGCATGATGGGTTTGACCTTGAAATCTAAAATAATATTTTAGTTTATCATCTCCCCAATGAACTATTTTTTCTTCACCTTCTTTGGTTGTTACCGAATAACGTAATTCATGGTAATCTGCTTGGCTAGCTCCTTCAGTCCCTCTTAAAATACAAGTTAAACCACTATCTCTTTTGGTGGGTTGTATTGGCGATGTATACACCCCACTTACCCTTGCTATTCGTCCATCAGTAGCTTTAAAAATAAAATGCATGGTATCTTCATTTTTTAAACCAGCACTTTGCGCATTGCTACTTACCATACCATATCCCATTACTTCTTCTATGTTTGGTAAATACCATCTGATAAAATCTACAGGATGACTCAATCCACCATATAACCATTTAAAAGCATCTAACAAAGACCATTCTTTTTCTAAAAACCAACGATGGTCGGCATGATAATGTCCTTCTATGGTAATTAAATCTCCTATAACCCCTTCTTCAAAATCTACACGTTGACGTTTCATTGGTTCAAAAAACCTAGAGCTTTGGCCTATAAATACTTTTTTACCTGTTTTTTTTGCTAACTCAAGCAACTCTTTTGCTTTAGACAAATCATCTATAAAAGGTTTTGTACAAACTACATGTTTACCATGTAACAAAGCTTGTTTTATATGACTTGCGTGTAAGTAATCTGGTGTATAAATAGCTATAATATCTATGGACTTATCCTCTAATAATTCATTATAATTAGTAGTATAAGCAGGAAAATCAAATTCCTTAGCTCTTTGCTCACAAAGCTGCTCGTTTATATCGCACACTTTTACCAACTCCAACCTTTCACTTTGCAAAACTGCAGACATCGTACTACGTCCTTCACCAAGACCTAGAATAGCTATTTTTAACATTTGTAGTTAATTTAATTTATTTAAAAACACCCAAACTTCTCCGGGTTTTGTTCCTTTAATTCCTGTTTGATATTTTGCCATAATAGCATTCCAATCATCTACTCGTGGATTGTTTTCTGTCGTTTTTGGATTTAACTCATCTAAATCCGCTCCTTTTGGAATACTAATAATCAACATTAGCTGTCTTCCATTTTTAAACACCTGCAATTGCTGAAAATTAGCATTGCAAAACCCTTGAGCCACCTCTGGCCATTCTTTAAACTGTGTTTTATGATAGTCTAAATACTCTTGTTGTAATTTTTCATCATCTACCAAGTTTGCAGTTAGCAATACATGATCCCATGCTGCTGCTAAGCTTGTATCATCGCATCTTTCTGATTTACTAAACTGATATAAAGGAGTGTTGTAAGTTTTAATTTCTGCATTAGGGTATGCTAAATTCAATTCACTTTTTAAATGTTCTATATGATTTAGTTTGGCATATAAAACCGTGTGATCTTTCCATTGATAGAATTGAGCATCAATCACCCCATTGGTTTTTGCTATTGATTTTATTTTATCGGCATCAAAATTTTCACCTATCAACTCTACTGCAGCAAAATGTGGAATTTCTTGTAATGGCCAATTTTCATCAACTACAACTTCTTTTTGTAAATATTTAAAAGGAGCCCTAACTCCTGCATTGTGTTTGATATCATCACCTACAAAAGCATTGTTATTTTCCCAAACATTCCCTGGACCATTTGCATTTTGCAAGAATTTTTCGGCAGGCACCCAATTGTTTTTTACCGTAAAATACGATGAACCTTCATCTGTATATAAATAAAACCAGTGAAATGGATCATGTGCATATGGATTGTAATAAATATCATACACCATATTTTTTTCTATAACACTATTTGGTTGTGCCGACAAAGTATAAACCCCTGCAGTATCATACAAATGCTTTCCGTAATGGTGAATTTTATTAGCAATCACTTTATTACCACTCATAATATTCACTGTTTTTGTCCATCCCCAACCTAATCCAATTCCAGAATAAGAAACATCAGAAATTTCATTATGAGCAATAGTAATATTTTTTACAAATCCTGCACTAATTCCTAAGCAACCCCAATCTTCATTGGTAACATCTGTTATTAAATTATCTACAATAGTTTCATTAGTGGTAATTACCCTTTCATCTTTAGGTTGATATGGTAAATGAGTTTCAAAAGCCTCATCAGAAAACACTCCAACATTAATGGCACTCCCGCCAATATCTTTAAATAAATTCCCTTTTACAGTATTGTAGCTTGTTCCTTTGTGTAAATCTAACCCTGTAGAGGATAAATGCTTAAAATAACAAGCCTCAAAATTTACATGATTAGCATAATTAACCTCCACAGCTGCACGTGGTCTTCCAATCCAAGCCTGATTTTCTAAACCTGCCTTGTCAGGCGTTCCTGGTTCTTTTAATTTGTATGCATCCAACATATACATACCTGCCTGTAAAGGCACGTGCCCCTGTTTTGAAGGTCTTAACCAACTACTAAACTTAAATGATATATTTTTAAAAGTTACATGATGCACTGGAGCATCAATCGTTCCTTCCATTTTTATTAAACTTTCTAAAACAGGGACCGTTACCGTTGCTGTTTTTAAATCTTCATTTTCTCTAGGGTAATAATAAATTTTTGCTTTTTTTCTATCTAAATACCATTCTCCTGGTTCATTAAGCAAAGACAATGCGTTGTTTAAATAAAAAGCTGAATTCCCTGTTTTTTCAGAAATCCATGGAGCTGGCCAAGGATGCTCACTCTGAATACGACTTTCTGGTTGCTCAAAAAACAACTGAGCTTTATCACCATCAACCTCCATTTTTTTGATACGTAAATTGGCTATAGCCCACCATTGCTGAATGAACATTTCCATTCCTGGCTCAAACTTTACAGACTTGTCTTGGTAAGGAATCACACAAGTTTGTGATGCTTTATCCCAAGATAAAATTCTATCCATAGCATCTCCAGAGGTATTCTTTGCTCTGGTCGCTTTTTTACCGTTTACCCAAATTTGTCTATAATTTAAAACCTCACCTGCCTTTACAGGAGCATCGGCCACCCAAACAGTTCCTTTTTTTAATCCATTTATTTTTTGAGCTTTTTTCCAATTTTTAATTTGAATTCCACCACTCAATACTGCATTAGTATTATTTTCAGCTTTAATAATTGTTGGGCTTTCAGCTGTACCTGAATCCTCTGGACGAATAAAAACTGGCTCCTCTAAAGCGTAAACACCATCCATTAAAACTATATAAATTCCATTCTTCACTAATGGATCGTGTAAACGTCTCATATTCCTTGCCTTTCGCAAAGCCATATTTAAACTAGCTAAAGGATATTCTTTAGAACCTATATTTTTATCATTACCTGTAGTACTTACCCATATTTCGGTAGCACTACTTGTAAGTCCTACAAATAATAGCAGTAAAAAAACAGTGTATTTATATATTTTTTGAGCTTTCATTTTATTTTTTTAATAATTATTAATTTTCTTAACTAACAAGGTATTGAAATTTTAATCTTTTACACCAAAAGTTCAATTCCACATTATTCTACTCGCTATCAATTAAAAGAATTAATAATTTTGTTTATAACTAGTTTTATTTTTTTGCGTTTAATAGAGAATACCTTTTCTCTTTTACAACAAAACATTAATAATGAAACATTTGTTAAAACATCGCAATATTGATATTTTAACAATAAATTAGTGTTATTTTTAAACGATGGTCAATTTTATAAATTTAATATTTAAAATTTTACAAACTTACAGCCCAATACCATCCCTAGTATTAATTGATTTTTAAAAGTTTAACATGGAAAACTCCCCGACAAAAGACACACCAGAAAAGAAAAACAAACCTGGAAATCATGGTGTTTGGTGGCATGCAGAAAATATAGGACCTATTAAAAACATGCCTTTTATTAAACATTTTGGAAGCATGAAGTTTTCTAAAGTAAACATTGATGATAACATGAAACCCCATTTAAATGATGGTATAGAAATACATTTTGTACATAGTGGAAAATACAACTGGGTAATTGATGACAATGAAATACAATTATTACCAGACAATTTATCTATTACAGCTCCTTGGCAATTAAATGGAAGCCCTGAAGGAAAAATGGATATTGGACAAATAAACTGGCTGGTTATTAAACCCGAAGAATACACACCAGACACCCCTTTAAACTTAGGTTCATGGACAAAGCTTCCTAAATCATTTCAAGAAAGTTTAGGGAATTTACTTGCCGATGACAGTAACTTAGTGATTGAAAAAGCCAAAACGTTTAAAAAATATTTTATAGAATTAGAAAAAGAACTTTCTAACGAAGAAGATGGTTATGAAATTATTGTAGGTAACTTAATAGAAAATTTACTGATTGAAATACATAGACAACTTGCTTTTAGAAAACAAAAAATTGATGAAGAAGACAATTTTATAGACAACTTGTCTCAAATGATTTTAGCAGACATTAATAAAAAATGGATTATTGATGATTTGGCTTACAAATTTGGAATGGGAAAAACCAAATTTACTTATGAAGTAAAAAAATTAACAGGATACCCTCCTAACAGTTTTATCATCAACTTAAAAATTGAAAAGGCTATTGATTTAATTACCAACAACCAAAACATGAGTATGTCTGATATTGCTTTTGCTTGTGGTTTTTCATCTTTACAACATTTCACCTCTACTTTTTCACAACGCATTGGAACCAACCCAAGTAAATACAAAAAATAAAACTCTGTGCTTAATACCTCTCCAACTTTTAAAGTATATATTTTAACAATATTCATTTTTGTTTTTTCAACTTCTTCTTGGGCAAGTTTACATGGAACTTGGAAAAGTATAGCTATAGACAAAGAAATAAATTATAAAATTACAGATGCTAAAAATCCTATTCTAGATTTTTACCAACAACCAATGACAGTTGTATACCTTGAAAATTTAGGATTCAAAAAAAATGGGAACAACACCAACAAACAAGATGTAACATGGCTACTATCTAATGGTTACAGAGTCATTGAATTAGATTACAATCATAACACTTGTGCTGTTTCTCCAAAAATTAATGTAGATATTATTGCCATTAACAATGCCATGGCTTCTAATAATTTTTGTGGGCTTGATAACTTTTCAAATATCAGATCATACATTTTATTTGAAGGTTATAGAATTGCACGTGATGTGCCTTACTTTAAAGACAACCCTAAGATCTATAACAGACCTAAGGAATATATTGATGGAGATTTACTGTATATGGACATTATATACCCATCAAACCCTAAAACAAAAGTTCCCGTTATTTTATCATTTTCTTATGCTAACAGTTACGCAACTTATAATAGCGATTTAAAAAAACTCACCGATGCTAACAAACATCAACGACAAAATTTAAGCTATACTTTGGCAGGATTTAATGATTCTTTTTTAGAAGGAGCACCTGCTAATGGTTTTGCTTGGGCTATTGCTGACCATCCAAAATATTGTTCATGGGGAAGTGGAAAACCCGAAAACGGAAAAAACGATACTTATAAATCTTATCAAACCAATCCCGATACAGCTCAAAAAGTAAAATCTGCCGTTAGAACTTTACGAGCTTTAGGTTCAAGTTTAAACCTTTCAGATAAAATTGGAATTTATGGTTTTTCACGAGGATCTACAGCAGGATCTATGGCTATTGGAGACAAATCTGTTTCAGCTTTTGAAAACACAGGTTACCACATAGGTATTTCTGACAGAGTTCAAGCTGCTGCTCTTGGTCCTGGAATATTTGACTATACCATTATTTATAATACTCTTAATGATGGTGATAAAAACCTAGAACTTAGATGCCCGTGGGCATGGGGTAACTTAAAAGAAAACCTCGCTTTTTGGAAAACCATGGGAGCCGAATATTTAATAGAAACCACCAACACAACTCCTGTTTTATTTTTCCATAATACAGATGACAGTCCTGATTACTTGGTACAATACCAATATTTAAAATCTAAATTAGATCGTTTAAACATCCCTAACAAAACACTTGTTAACTACGGAAAAGGACATGCTGTTCCCCAAAAAACAAAAGACCTTAAAAAAATGTATGCTTTTTTTCAAAAACATCTTAATGCAACTAATTTTAATTAAACACATATTTCTTTACTCATCTCTTAAACTTTCTACAGGATTTTTTGTAGCCGACCTGTAAGTTATTCTGGATGAAAATATTATAACATATAATTATCAATAATTTTAGCTGATGACATGAATTTACTTTTTTGAGTCCGTTTTCTTATATTTCTAAAGCATCATTCATTATTAACTTTGGTAAACTACTTTTCTGAATAGAACTCCAGAAACAACATAACTTATTATTGACAAAAAAAGCCCTAATTTCTTAGAGCTTTTTTACTATTATTAAATATATTTAATCTATTTTTTCAAAAGAGATATCTGTCCAACTTATATTATAGGCTTGTCCAGATCCACTTTTCAACACAATATAAATAGTTTGTGCTGTATCAAATGTAAACAATTTATCCTCTGGAAAATTACCTGTGACATCTACATCTTGAAAATCATACGTACCAACCTCTTTAGGGCTACCATCCCATGTATTATATCTTACCTTAATTTCATCTCCTCGGTAAAACTCTTGAAGTTCTTGTGGCATTACGGTACTAAAAAAGAGCTCAGACCATACTTCATCAATAAGTGAATTAATAACAAAAGTACCGCTAAATTTATAAGTACCTGCTTCAACAATTACTTCTTGAAAAGCATGAGAACCTTTAAAACCTCCATCACCTGAAAAACTAACTGTATTACCATTTACATCTACATTTACACCTCCAGCAGCACGGTCGGCTTGAATTGTCCAATTAGCAGCTTTTATTAAATTAGGATCATCTTCGGGTATAATACTTACTATTTTTGTTACTATAGCAGGTGTTGTTCCTTCAATACCTCCTACAGTTAATGTTACTGTATAGTCACCCATAACATCGTAGATGTGATTAGGATTTTCTTCTCCAGATGTATTACCATCACCAAAATCCCAAACAAATGTTTCTGCATTAGTAGTAGTACTAGTAAATTGTATTTCTAGAGAATTATCTTGATTAGCTACAAAAGAAAAATCTGCTATTGGGTGAGGAATTGGTTTCTCTAAAGTTAATTCAAGAGATTTTGTAGCAGGTGTTGTTCCTTCTTTACCTTTGGTTGTTAAAGTTACTATATAACTACCAGCATTAGCATAGGTGTGTACTGGGTTTGCTTCAGTAGAACTTTGACCATCTCCAAAATCCCATTCAAAAGTCTCAGCAAAATTTGTGATACTATTAAAATTAACTGTCAATGAATTTTCTACTGGCTCAAAAGAAAAATAAGCTGTAGAGTTTGGTAAAGTTTCCTCTGGTAATTGAGATTCTTCACATCCAAAAATTAAGAATACCATCATCATTGATGCTAAAAATCTCAAACAATCGTGTTTTATTTTTTTCATTTTATTATATTTTTATTTAAACTTTATTTTATAAATCTCAAATTTTAATTTTTTACAAAGCTCCATACTTGACTAATGGTTGAACCTCCTTTTCCATCCTTAGCTACCACTTTCCAGTAATATGAAGTTTTGGTATTTAGTACAGCATCATATTTCACTTCGCTTAAATTTTCTGCTATTATCTGTAAATCAGCTTTATCTGTTCCTAAATAGATATCATAAACTAAAACATCATCATCGGCATCTTCTGCCGACCAATTTAATGTAACAGAATCTTCTATTAGTTCTGAATTATTTTCTGGGAAAATTAGAGTAGGAGCAAAAGGAAGATAGTTTAGCTCACCTTCATCTTCTGTGTAAAAATTGTAAACCTCTGAATAGTCGCTAGAGGCTTTTTCATCATCAATAGCCTTAACCCTCCAATAGTACATAACACCTCTAAACAATGATATATCTAACGTTGTATTAGATGTTTTGAGTGTACTTACAATTTCTGTGAATATATTATCTCTAGCAATTTGTATTTCGTAATTAACAAGACTTCCTTCTGGGTCTATTACAGGACTCCATTGGAATTTTAAAACATTTTCTATACAAACTAAATTATTAGATGGATAAACTAATAGTGGTATATCTGGAGCTATATTTCCATCTGGTATTGTTATTGTTTCTTCTTCATCAGAGCTACAAGAGAATAACGATATCATACAGAATGTAAAAAGGTATATATAGTATTTCATCTTAATTTTATTTTTTTATTATAAGTATGATTTCTTGAGGATGAGCACTCACTCTAACAAAGTAAACTCCTGCAGCTTGATTTTCTAGATTCAGAATAGCCTTACCGTTTACAAGTTTATAATTAGCTCTTGAAACCAAAGCAGAACTCACATTATACACAGATAATTCTACAAATTCAGCATCGCTTTGCACTAACACTTCACAACTCCCTTGAAACGGATTAGGAAAAACTTTTACAGCAGCTAAAGAAGTAATACTTTTAGTAAGCTTTCCTTCACACTCATTAACAGAACTTACTTCAAGCAAATCACCATTTTTCACAGTAACATTAAAGTCTTTTTCAAAAGTCTCTAATTGCTTATTTCCATTAACTTTTACAAGATAAGGAGCAGTCCCCGAACTAACCTCAACATGAATTTTATTACCCGAATTTGAAAATTTACCAGTAATTGGACTACTAGCTAATATTTCTACTATATAACATTGTTCAAAATCATCTACTTGTGAAATTAGACAAACATCGTATGTGCCTGGAGCTAGGTCTTTAATTACTAATTTTTTATTTGTAAAATCATAACTCTCTGAATTAACGGTAACAATATGATTAGCTTCAACATCTGCAACAATAGTAATTTCACCATTGTTTTTATTTAAACAAGTTTCACCTTTACTACTTACAAGAAAATTTATTTCAATTTTGGCTAGTTCTGCTATTTTTTCAGCAGATAATGAATAGTTATAAATTCTAAAATCTTCTATTCTACCATTAAAAGGAATGCTTGAATGTTGCCCTCGTCCTATGTAATTTAGTATAGGTTTAAAATCATTTGGACTAATAGATATAGAAGTAGATTCATCTACCATTTGACCATTCACATATAACACAGCATTATCATTACTTAAAGTAATAGCTACATGAGACCATTGCCCTGCAGGTAATTCCGATGATGATAAACTTTGTTCACTACCATTATTTTTAAGACCGAAATACAATCTAGATGAAGCGTTTGACGGAGACAAGTATATGCTTTCATCTTCATTATTTCCAAAATCAAAAATACGTCTATCTTTTCCACTATCTTGACGATAAACCCAAGTTGCTATAGTAATTTCCTGATGGTTAGCAATTGTAGCAGGTAATTGAATAAAATTATCAGAACCGTTTAATTTTACAGCATTCAAAGTTGATTTTCCTTCTACATATGACACCTCACCAAAAGCGGCACTGTGATTAAGATTTACAGTTGCATCTTTTGTAGTTCCTTCAAAAGTATAATGAGCTACAAGATCTTGTTCTCCTGTTGGAGTAGCAGAAACTTCATTTGAAAAATCAGAACGATTTAAAGAATGATCTTCTGCCATTATTTTATAATAGTAAGTATTACCAGCATCAACAGTGTTGTCTATAAAAGCAGTAGTTGTTACACTTCTAGCTATGGTATTATAATTTCCTCCAGCAGTATCTGCACGTAAAATAATATAGCTAGCCAAATCTGATTCAGCATTTGCTGTCCATTCTAATTTAACAGAAACTTTATTTGCAATAGCAGTAAGACCTGTTGGAGCAACTGGAGCATTAAATTCTATAGGTGCATCTATAGGTAAAAAACGCCATTGTTGATTAAAACTATTAGTTTTCTCATTCTGCACCATATTCCCGTCATTATTTACAGTAATACAATAAGAACTTTCTCTATTTCTTATATAAAACCATCCCTCTTCTAAATAATCTAAATACCATTGTTGATTTCCAGTATCGAATTTATCCCACAGCTGAATGTTTCCACCATTTTCCAAAGAAAAACCGCTAACTTCCATAAATTTATTATTACCAGACTCTGGAGAAATTCTCCAATAGCTAAAATCTCCACCTATTCTAGAATCAACAGGAGTAACGTTCCAATTTTGAGTAGAAATCCCTGTATAATTTCCTGATATTACATTAGCACCATTTGTATCGGGATTATCGCTTACTAGAATTACCTCTCCGCTTTCTCTATTAACGAGTTTATACAGACCATCTATTACAGGTTGAATATCTTCACCCCAAGTAACATTTATTACACGTTCTGCATTTGATTGTCCTTGTTGATAACCAGTTCCCCCTGGCATTTCTAAAACAAATTCACGTTGTGGTCCATAACCATCGTAATAAACCATCCTGTCTTTTGAAACATACTTAAAACTAGTGGTATTTGCCTGTCTTTCTGATGTACCTCCAAAAGCTTGAACCTTCCCATCAGGTGTACGATACACTGCTGCAGCTGTCCATTTTGATCGGTGTTCTGCATATCCAATTCTTTCTCCATCAAAAGCTTTAACCATTTCACCTCGAGCATAATTTGCTGGCCCCCACCAAATACCCATTTGCATACCATATTCATAACCTACTAGAGCCTCCATAACATTGTGAAGTTCATCATTAGAAGCATAATCTCCATTGGCACGTACCTGCTCGAAAAAATTCGCATAATTATCAAAAGAACCAGCTAGTTGATGTGTATTTCCTTCGTTAATACCAGATGGCTTTAAAAAATCATACCACTCTAATGCTTTATCTGTATTCAATGTATTTCCACCAGAAATACGTTTTCCATCAAAATAAGGGTCGTTTTTCATTTCTACAACAATGTCATAAAAATCTTGAATTGAACCTTGCTCTGGACCTAAATCCGGTTCATTCATAGGCCCAATACTAATCACTGGAAATCCTCTATCTTCAATCCTTTTCGCGTTTGCTTTTAGTAAGTTTTTCCAATTAACAGCATTCCCTAAGAAATATGGATCAACAGAAATTGCATCTGAATTCATTACAATCTTAACATCTGGAGATGCATAAGCCTCAACAATTCCTAATCGAAAATTTAATGCATCAATTTGTTCTTGCTGTAAATCTCCATCAACAAGTGGGTGTGTAGGCTGAAATGAAACTCTTGCTACATCGGTTTGATCCTTCCCCATAAAAAGAAGTGCTCTTCTAAAATTTTCTCTACTAGGCCAAGCAAGATCTGCTCCAAATTGTATTGTTTTTGATATTCCAGAGTCTGTCACATCAAACAATACAACTCTATCTGCGGTAGGCTGAGCAATAATATTATCACTAATACTTGCTGTTTGCCCATATCCATCTAATAAAAACAATGAACAGCTTATAATTAAAATCAATTTTATTATTGATTTTAAACTATGAATTTGATAAAATCTAGGTATAGTCATATTTCATAGATTATTTAGTTTATATTATCATAATTTAGGTTATTACTGAATTCTGATAGTTTTAGATTTCCCTGTATATATGACACTCTTTTTAGCTGATGTAGGGAAAATGCCAGAAGAACTTTTATCTTGTACTTTTAAAATTTCAAATTCAATATTCTTTGGCAATCCTTTAAACTTTCCTTCACGTTTTCCTATGGTTAGCTTGTTTTTAGAATCATCCCAAGTAAAGTCTATAGTTGCATAAGCACCTTCTTCATAATTATAATTATCACGCTCATCATCATAGTAAGTAAAATGAGCATCTGCTCCAGGATAAATACGAATTTCTATTGGACCTAATTTTTCATTTGCATATTGCACTTTTGGCCCCAGTGGAATTATTGAACCTGCTTTCACATAAAGTGGCATTATATCTATAGGCACTTCTTTTTCAATTTCCTGACCTCCTTTAAATTTCTCACCTGTCCAGAAATCAAACCAGTCTGTTGAAGCTGGTAAGTACAATTTACTTGTTCCTGTTTTATCAAATGTCGCTAAAGAATCGTTTTTCCCTTCGGTATACATCGCCTCTGTAACTGGTGCTACAAGTACTGATTTACCAAACATAAACTCATCGTTTAAATCAAGTGCTTTTTTATCTTGAGAAAAGTCCATAAATAAAGGTCTCATTAAAGTTGAAGCATTTGAAGTTACTTGCCATGATTCTGAATAGATATAAGGTAGTAACCTGTAACGTAGATTTATAAATTTTTCTACAGCATCAAAATTCCAATCACCACGTTCTCCTAATTGATAAATTTCTCGTGGAGTTGTAGTTCCGTGAGAGCGCATCATAGGGGTGAATGCTCCATACTGTAACCATCTTACATATAATTCCTGAAACGAAGGATTTTTAATTCCTTCAGGATATTCCCAAGCAAAAAACCCTCCTATATCTGTATTCCAATATGGTATACCAGCTGACACAAAATTAAGACCTGCACTTATCTGTTTTTCTAAAGTTTCCCAGTTACTAACAATATCACCCGACCATGAGTTGGCAGCATAACGCTGTTGACCAGCAAACGCAGAACGTGTTAATATAAATACACGTTTATCTGAAGTTGTTTCTCTTTGGTGATCATAAACACCACCTACCGTCATTAATGGGAATGCATTACGTACTTTTCTAAACGAACCTAAATGGGTCTGTGTATCAAAATCTTTATCTTTTATATTTAAATGATCTGGCTCTGTAGAATCTAACCACCATCCATCTACACCTTTTGAAAAAATTCCTTTATTCAAATAATCCCAATAAATATTACGGGCTTCGGGGTTATAAGCATCATACACTTTTACACCTGCCAATGGATCATCTGGTTTTGCTGGCCAGTAATTTACTGCACGCTCAGGATAGGTAGTAAAATCAAGTAACATATTCCTATCTTTTAATATTTTAAAAGGAGTTGTTTTGGGTCCAAAAGATGCCCATACCGAAATAATTATGTGAGCATTAAGATCGTGTATTTCTTTAGTTAGCTTTTCAGGATTGGGAAACGTAGGGTTTCCAAAGGTCATTCCATTCCAGTGGTAATTATCTCCCCAGTACTGCCAATCTTGAATAATACCATCAATAGGCACCCCTAAATCTCTATACTTTTTTACAACGCTTGCAGTCTCCTCTTGACTTTCATAGCGCTCTTTACTCTGCCAGTAACCAAAGGTCCAATAAGGCATCATAGGAGCTTCACCAGTGAGCGAACGTATTTGCTTAACAACACCATCTGCATTTTTACCATACATAAAATAGTAATCAATCAACTCACCTACTTCAGATTCAAAAGAAGTAACCTCAGCATTATCATAGAAAGTTGTAGGTGCATAATTATCCCAAAAAACACCATAACCTTTATTAGACTGAATAATAGGAACTACAGTTTCTTTGTTATCCTGACGCATAAACAACTTTTGATTACGTTGTGACATTTTACCTTTTTGAAATTGACCCAAACCATATATAAACTCATCTTTATCAAGCTGAAATTCTTGCTTCACGCGAAAAGAAGGCTCATTTACATCCATTTTAAAATCTAAATAGCTTCCATTACTTTTTTCTTTTAAAAGCAAGTTTTCGTGCAAATCCTGAAAACTTATGGAACCAGAAATTAAATTAAGTGATACACATAAATCATCCGACCTAAGAACTACTCTGTGAGCATCAGGTTCTGAAATTTTGAACGTTATGTTCTGAGGTTTAGCAATTACCGAAAGGCTGTTCTTCTCAAAATCAAAGTCCTTTTTAGACTTTAAAACGCGAACATTTTTTGAGGAATAAAATTGTAATTCGATGACAAGTGAATCTATTTCTGCTTTAAGACCATGTTCTGTTTTAACATACTTATTCTGCCCTTGAATAGAAACAATTGATAGAAAAAAAATAAATGAAAATAATTTAAAATGCATAATTTTTAAGTTGATTATTAATTTGAACTACTTATTTATAAATCAATTTGGATATCCTGGATTTTGATCTAAATTGGTATTGTTGTTTAAGGCTTGTTGTGGAATAGGGAAAAGGATTCTGTGATTTCCTGTAGGGGTATGAGAAAACCAAGATTTAGTGGTAAACACTCCAAATCGTATCATATCTTGTCTACGATGACCTTCTTGATTAAACTCCCATGCCAATTCGTCTAGAAAACGACCAAATTGGATATCGGTTCCACCTTCATTTGTAGTATTGTTTTCGTCTCTTAACCCATAATCATAGATAGCACCTCCTAAAAGTTCTGCTCCAGTAACAATTGCTTTACTAGGGTTAGATTTAAAAGCTCTTTCTCTAACTTGTGTAACAATGGCTGCAGCATCAGACTCACGTTGTGTTCTTAGCAAACTTTCTGCTTTCATCATTAAGACATCTGCATATCTAAGCACAGGAAAATCATTATTTAAAATATTAGTACTCCCCTTTTCAATTTCAAATTTCCCAAAACGATATCCATGAATTGATTCTGACCTATCGACACTTGGAATTTCATTTATATAATTAAGAGGATCTCCACTAAAGGAACCTAATTGAACATTTAGCATTTCACCAGAAGACGCATATTGCTGCCCATAAATAAAATTATTAGTTAACCTACTGTCTTCCGAATCAAACGAACTAATAAATTGCGGAATTGCAGCCATACCTCCCCAAGGCGTTAATTCTAAATCATAAGTTGCTTGATTTGCTGGTTGAAGGGTTTGTAAATGAATATCAAACGTATTCCAAGATGTGGTATAATTATCATCAATTGCTAAAGCAAAAATAATTTCTTTAGAGGTTTGATTCTCTGTAACAAATACATTTTTTTGATTAGGTTCAAGAATATAATTCCCTGAGTTAATTACTTCCTGACATGCATCTATACACTTTTGCCATTGTGGAGTACCACTATAAATTTCTGCATTTAAATACACTTTAGCCAACAAAGAATACCCTGCCCATTTATTAAACCTTCCATACATTTCTGCACTGGAATCCTCAACAAGATCATCTAGACTTTCTGTAATTTCAGTCACTATAAAGTTATAAACTTCACTACGTGTAGATTGCTCTGGTAAAAACCCTTCAGGAACATCAAATTCTGTAACGATAGGAACATTACCATATAAATCTAACAATAAGTAATAATAAGAAGCACGTAACACTCGTAATTCTGCAATTGAGGAAGCTAACTGTTCTTCCTTTAGTGGCACATATCCTGACTCTATTTGAAATATAATTTTATTACAATTCGTAATTCCATTATAAGTTCTAAACCATCCTTGGTTTACAGGATCATCTTCAGCTGTCCATCTGTGTTGATGTAAACGTTTGTAAACTCCTCCATCTACCCATCCATTAGGGCGTGCTGGAATAACAATCTCATCGGCCGTTACTTCTTGAGACCTCCATATACCATTCCATAATAAAAGCGTATTTCTCCAATCTACATAAGCAGAACTAACTAAAGCAGCAATATCACTTGACGTGGGTGTAAACTCATCTGCTATTAGATTTTGATAATTTGAATCTTCAAGTCTTGTACAAGATGTTATAAGCAATACTACTGACAACATCGTAATTTTATATAAATTCTTAATATTTTTCATCTCAGTTATTTTTTTAAAAAGAAACATTTAATCCCAAAGTATATGTTCTTGTTGTTGGGTATTTATCACGACCATCATTTCCAGGAGCTAAACCTCCTCTATTTACTTCAGGGTCTATACCCGAATATTTAGTAAACGTAAAAGTGTTTAATGTTGAGAAAGACAACCTAGCTGATTTAATATGTTTTCCAATTTTATCGAAATTATAACCTATAGTAATATTATCTATCTTCCAAAAATCTCCGTCTTCTATATAATAACTAGTAAACTCTTCTGGAGCGTTTAATGCTACATCTTTACCAAAAATTTGATTTTCAGAAGAAGTTAGTCTGTTATATTGCTGAATAGAAGGATTTTCAAAATACATACGTTCAAAATTTAAAATTTGATAATCAAATGCACCACGCATTGAAACTGCAAAATCAAACTGCTTATACTTAAATGAGTTATTCCAATTAGCATAATATTTTGGAAGGCCATTACCTAAAACCTGCTTATCTTCAAAACTATGATTAAACTCATCATAACTTTGTGTTTCCCCTTCTGGAGTTTCATAAATCCATAAACCGTCATCATCAATACCTACTACTTTGAAACCATAAAAATTACCAACAGTTTCTCCTACTTTAACAAGGTGCGTAAAGGTTGTTATTGGTGAACCAGTACCTCCTGTTGTAAAATAATCGTTAGTAGATTGATACAAATCATTAGAAATACTAATCAGTTTATTTGTGTTTGTAGAAAAATTTACATTTGATGTCCATTCAAAATTTTCATTTTGTACAGGAATAAAATTTAAAGCAACCTCTAAACCTTTATTTTGCATTTTCCCAACATTGGCACGAGTTGTAGGGTAAAGATTTGGAGGTACAGGAACTGAGTAATCATATAATAAATCGTTAATATCACGTTCATAATAATCTATACTTCCACTAATTCTATTATCAATAAACCCAAAATCTAGTCCTAAATTAGTTTCATGTTTTTCTTCCCATTTTAAATCTGGATTTGCATTTTGTGAAGGCACTAAGGTTCTTATCCATTCTCCATTGTAGTAAAAATATGATCCAAATCCCAACAATGGAACTGCACCAAAAGCACTTCCGTTAGGTGTACCTGTAACACCATAACCTGCTCTTAGCTTAAGGTTGTAAAGAAAATCAACATCTTTTAAGAATGATTCTTGTGAAATTCTCCATCCTGCTGAAACAGCTGGAAAAGTTCCCCATGGTTTTTTAGTACGATATAATTGACTAGCTGCTTCATGACGTACACTAGCCATAAGTAAATATTTATTATCAAAATTATAGTTTAACCTGTTAAAGAATCCTATTAAATTTGATTTGGATGTAAAACCTCCAACTGTAGCATCTCCTTCATTTATACCATTACCCAAGCCAATATTATGATATGAGAATTCATCGGTTGGAAAATCCCTATTTGTCATTGAATAATCTCTATAGTAACTTTCTTGATTACTATATCCCGCTAAAAATGTGAAAGAGTGCTTATTTACAGATGTGGAATATTGTGCAGTTAACTCAAATAATTTCTCTTGAGTTTCTCTAGTTCCATTACTTACATACCCATTTAAGCCGTTTTTTACGTTAGATATATGATTTTTAGTTTCAGCATAACCTCGTGTTTGATAATAACGCCCTAAAGAACCTAATGCATTAAGCTTTAATCCTTCTATAGGTTCATAACTCATATTTGCATTATATCTACTAAACAAAGATCGCTCCTCTCCATCAGATTCATAAATACGAGCCAAAGGGTTTTCATAATCAAAATTCCCTGGACGTTCAAACCAGTTTCCTTCTTCATCATAAATGGGTTCTGTTGGATTTCTGATTAATGCCTGTCTATAGGTATAGCTTTGACTTGAAGTGGTTGTATAATTTTGTGAACGACTTATGATTCCAACATTAAACTTCAGTTTATCATCAAGCATATTGTGATTGATATCTATACGTCCTGAAAATGTTTCATTATTTGATTTTAAAAACACTCCTTCTAAACCTCTATAATTAATATTAGCTATATAATTTGTTTTCTTATTCCCTCCTCTAAAAGTTAAATTATGTACTTGGCTAAATGGAGTACGTGTAATTACATCTAACCAATCTGTTGAACTTCCAAAATCCTGACTAGGATCTCTTTTTCCCTGTTCAATCTGACGTCTGTAATCATCGGCAGATAAAACATCTAATTGATTTGAAATTTCCTGTGTACTTAAATTTACAGAATAATCTACTCGGTTTGTATAACTACCACTAGCTCTTTTAGTTGTTATTAATATTACCCCATTTGTACCTCTGGTACCATAAATAGCAGCAGCAGATCCGTCTTTTAAAACATCAATAGACTCTATATCTTCAGGAGCTACAGTTTGAAAATCTCCTGGAATACCATCAATAAGAATAAGAGGACTACTAGAACCTATTATAGAGTTAGTACCTCTCAGTCTTATTTGAGAACCAGAACGAGGATCTCCACTATTCATAGAAACCGATAAACCTGCTACCTTCCCCTGAAGTAACTGACCTATATCATTAACATTACCTTTTACAAATTCATCTGATTTTACTGAAGATACAGCACTCGTTACATCTTCTTTTCTTTGAGACCCATACCCTATAATTACAATATCATTTAAAACCTCAACATCTTCTGTTAATTGGATATCAATTTTATCTTGGTTACTTACCTTTACTTCTTGTGTTTTAAACCCGATGTATGAATACACAAGAACTGCTTGTGATGGAACTTTGATGGTATAATTCCCATCGAAGTCTGTTACTACACCATTGGATGTCCCTTTTTCCATAACGCTAACACCAGGTAAACGCATCCCCCCTACAGTACTAGTAATTTGCCCTGATATTTTAACTTCCTGTCCGTATACTGACAATCCGAGAAAAAATGTAAAAATTAAGAGCGAATAAAATCGATTTCGCTTTAGCTTATTAATTGTTGTTAATTGCTGCATTCTTATATAGTTTTTAAGTTTAATTTTTTAAGATAAAAACGTCTATTGTTAACTAATAGACATTCTACCCCCTAGATGAGGTAATTATTAAATAGAGGTTAAATACCCTTATTCAAATAATCTACACCTCTCTTAACTATTGTTTAATTTTTTTACAATTAAAATAATTAGGATCTCCATATAATTATTCCTTAACATACCATAACTAGTAATAGGTATTTATTAGAAAAAACTATAGGTTTAAAACCTTATATATTTGTTTGGAGTTAGGAATTCTATTTTACCTTAAATCTTTAGGCAACTAAATATTTCAATTTTAATAAAAAATAAACACTTAATTTATCAAATTGAAAAATACAAGCCTTAAGTTTTAAAGTAACACTAACTAACTAGCACAAATATCTATATATCAACAAATAACGAAGTAATAATTATGTTGAAACAAAGAACACTCAGGTTGATTTCTTTGCGTTTTCAATGTATTTTGAAGGACTACATCCATAAACTTCACGAAAACATTTACTTAAATAACTTGAACTACTAAACCCTACCTGATCTGCAATTTCGGCAATGGTTAAATCTCCTTCAAGTAATAATTGTTCAGCTTTTTTTAATCTTAAGTTTCTTATAAATAAACTGGGAGATTCTTCCAGTAATTTTGTCAATTTTTTATAAAGCCCAGTTCTTTCCATATTTAAATCGCTGCTAAGATCTTCAACAGTATATCCTGGAACATTTATATTCTTTTCTACAATTTCAATAGCTTTATTAAGAAAAGCAATATCTGCTGGCTTTTGAAATTGCTCTTTTGCAACAGAATCATCTATTTCTTTCTGTTTCTCCTCAACGTCTTCAAAAGCTTTACGTTGATCAATTAAATTACGTATTCTTAATAAAAGTATTTCCTCTCTATGCTGCTGCTCCATTTTTTCTTTAGTATACCTAACATAAAAATATAATATTCCTGATGTTATTAGAATAAAGGCTATTAAATAGCTAATATAAGCGGCTAGAGTTTTCCACCATGGTGGGAGTATAGTAATATCTATTTTACGAGGTTCTCCTTGCCATACATCTACTTTGTTTGATGACATTACTTTTAAGGAGTACTCTCCAGGCTCTAAGTTTGTATAGTTAACAGTTAAGAGCTTACCAGACTGGTATCCAGGATTTAATGTAACCCAATCATCATCCACACCTTTCATTTGATAACGATAATATGTTTTTTCTGGATTTATATAATTAAGAGATGCAAAGTCAAATGCTAAAAAATTATCATTATAGTTAAGCGTAATATGATTAACATAAGGAGTAGCTTGTGATAAAATCATTTTTCCATCACAAGCTTGTTGATGCTCTATTTTACTCCCATGGACTCTAATAGATCTCAAAAGAGGTTTAAAAGGCAAGTCTGGTACAGAAATATGATTTGGAGATAAAGTATTAAATCCATCAATTCCTCCAAAAAACAAAGTTCCTTTTTTAGACTCAAAGGCAGAAAAATTTAAATACTCCCCAGATAGCGCTCCATCAAAATAGTTAAAATTAGTAAAATAGACTTCTTGAGAATTTATATCAACATTAATTCTAGAAATACCATTACTGGTAGTAACCCATATTCGCTTATGCTTATCTTCAATTATTGCGTGTACAGAGTTATTTACAAGACCATCTTCTACATGAAAAATTTTTCCTACTTGATCTTCAGGTGTAAAAAGCTTTAATCCATCAGATGTTCCAGCCCAAATCCAATTACGACTATCTGTAAATAAAGTATTATATATTTTATTCTTATAAGTATTGTTCCCACTTTTATTTAATTGTTCAACAACTTCTTTAGACAAATTTTCTACACGTATAGAGGTTAAATAGGTGCTATCTTTGGGTGTGGTATGATATTGATAATAACCTGAATTTGACTTTAGATATATTTTACCAAACTCATCTTCTGCAAAAGACCAAATACTTAAATCTTTTGAAGTTAAATTAGGAAAATAAGAAGTTCCTATTTTTTGAAAACTAAATCGGGATGGGTGATAATATAGTAATCCTCGATTATTAGTCCCAATCCACAAAGCTCCTTGCTGATCAATAAACAAGGTACTAATGTCTGTATCTACAACTCCTTCATCAATTGTTTTTAGTGCTGGAAAATAATTCTTAACACCCCTTTTATCATCAATTTCCCAAACTCCTTTTAAACTACTTACGTAAGCCTTTTCATCATTTGTAACTACCAGTGTATTTAAAGTATAAGAGGTTTCTAGTATGGTTTTCCAATTCTTAGTTTTTAAGTTAAAGAAGAAAAAACCACCCTTTATTCCATTTCTAAGCTGATAAAATCCCTTTTTACCTTTAACAACCATAGAGGTTCTATCAAAATTTTTTATATCACTTAGAGCATAAGGACTTACATTATATATTTTTTCTTGTGTTATAAGATCGTAGCAAACAACTTCTCCAGTATGATAAAAAAGATATAAGTAATTCTTATCACTACCCAAATCCTGAAGCCTTCCTTCATCAGATATATTTTTAATTAAAATATTCGTTTCAGGTTGTATTAATCCATTTTCAGTCAGTAACCACATCCTCTTAAAATCATCCAAAAAGAAATCAAGAATAGTAGAAGTCACCCCCATACTTCTAAAAATTTTATTAGGCTCAGATATATATTGCTCTATCTTTAAATCAATACACATTAATTTGTATTGGTCTTTTATCCACAGTAACGAGTCTTTACTTTGATAAACACGATAATGTCCATCATATTTTTTTAAGCTTGTTATATCCTTATCACTACGATGTATAGATTGAAATTTAAAACCATCATAAAGATTAAGGTTTCCATTTGTAGTAAAAACCATTCTACCATCAGCAAGCTGAAGAATAAATCTCACCTGATTATCACTGAGACCATGAGTAGCATTTAAACGAGAAAACGTAAAATTTGAATTCTGACCTATCACTAGGTTTGATAGTAATAAGGTTAAAAAAAGTATGTTTTTTAATTTTTTGTTCATTCTAATATAATGAAGTGATTTAAGATTTTTATAAAAAAACAATAGGTTGCTGATAATTAGTGTTACCACACATATAATACTCAGAAAACAGTCCTTTATATATACAGTTTACAACTAAAATATAGAACTTAAATTAAACGACCGTTACCAAACCGAGGACTTCCTACAAAAGCCCTTTTGATTATAATCATCAATGAAGGTTGTTGTTCTATAAAACTTCAAAACAAATAATCACTACTCTGTAAAGTTCCATGTTTTGCTTTGTTTCTAAATTGGCAATTTAATAAAAATCTGTATTAGGTTTACTAATTCTTATAAGTTATCTTGAATCTTTAAGGTAATTGTATTCTAAATATCTCTAAAACTACTAAGACTTATTTTACTAAAATTATTCCTCGACAATGGCTCAATAGAAAAAACCTCGCCAAAACAAAAAAACACTATAAATCAATAAAGATTTACAGTGTTTTTTTGTCGGGGTGGCAGGATTCGAACCTGCGACCTCCTCGTCCCAAACGAGGCGCGATGACCGGGCTACGCTACACCCCGAAAAGCCATCTTAAAAATGCGGAGAGACAGGGATTCGAACCCTGGCGACGGTTACCCGTCGACAGATTAGCAATCTGCTCCATTACCACTCTGGCACCTCTCCTAAGTATATTACTACTTTGTTTTGCGAGTGCAAATATATGTGTTTAGTTAAATGCTTGCAACCTTTTTTTGAGTTTTTTTTATTCAGGATATTCAATTCTTACATGATAAATGTTTTTAAGTTTTTTCTTAATTACTTTCTTAACACTTTCTATCTCTTTTAAGGTAATATCTGCATTTAAAAACTGTCCTTCAGATTTTTGTTTTTCTATAATCCTTTCAATCAACTCGTCAATGGCTGTAGCTGTTGGTTCTGATAAACTTTTTGATGCTGCTTCGGCAGCATCACACATCATTAATATAGATGTTTCTTTAGAAAATGGAATAGGTCCTGGATATCTAAAATCCTCAATATTTACATTTTCAGGATTTGCATCCATTTCTTTTTTATAGAAATAATAAACCAAACTAGTTCCGTGATGAGTTCTAATAAAATCAATAATTCTGTCTGGTAATCTTTGTTTTTTTGCCAATTCAATTCCTTCTGTTACATGGCCAATAATAATTTTAGCACTGTCTTTTGCAGGCAATTCATTATGTGGATTTACACCCGTTGATTGATTTTCGGTAAAATAAAAAGGATTTAACATTTTACCAATATCATGATACAATGCTCCTGTTCTTACCAACATTACATTGGCATTAATAGCATTTGCAGCTGCTTCGGCCAAATTGGCTACTTGCATAGAGTGTTGAAAAGTTCCTGGGGCTTTTTCATTCAATTCTCTCAACAACACGCTATTTGTATTAGACAATTCTAACAAAGTAATATCAGAAACCAATCCGAACAACTTCTCGTATAACCAAATTAAAAAAGTTGATAAGAATGATAAAACTCCATTTAAGGCAAACAAAGCAAAATAGCGACTTTTAATTTGCCCCACCCCCCCTTCATGAATAATATAAAAAGCTAAATACGTTAGCATGTACACCAAGGTTATTTTAATTACCGATATAAATAAATTACCTCTTTTATGAATATCCGAAACTGTTAAAATAGTTACAAATCCTGCAATGGTTTGTAAATAAATATATTCAAAACTGTTTGGCACAACAAACCCCAGCATTAATACCATTAGCAAGTACGAAAACAAAGCTACACGAGCATCAAAAAAAGCTTTAAGTATAATGGGTAAAATGCATATTGGCACCACGTATAAATAGTCTGGATATTGTTTTATGATTAGGGTTTCTATAAAAACCATCAACAAAACATTTAAAAAAATAAAGGTTACTTGAGTGTTGTTTTCAAAAATTTCTTTTCTATCTAAATACAAAAACAACATTAGCATTCCCATAGCTAATGATACCAAAATAATATATCCAACTAAAATCCATGTATAGTTCTTTTTTGTCCAAATTTGAGACTTATATTCTTGTCTTAAAGACTCTAACACCTCTAACTTTTTACCTTCTACAATATCCCCTCTGGCAATAATTAATTCTTTTGCTGATATTTTTCCTTTGGTATAAGAAATAGTTCCTAAAGACTCTTCTAAATCTTTATCGGTATAACCTTTATCAAAAAAAACATTGGGTACTAAAACTTCAGTAAGAATATTGGTAATAATACTTTTGTGAACATAATCAACTTGATTATTTAGTGTAGAGTTAATTAACGGTAACAACTCTCTTGGAGTAATTAACCTTCCATAATCAATCTTGCTAACCTCTTGTTGTTTTCTTAAAAAAACAGATCTATCTGCCGGATATTCTTCTTTTACATTTGTATCTACAAAACCTAAATCATAAATAAAAGCAATTAAATCATCTGCTGCTTTTTTATAAACCGAAGTATGAAACTCTTTTTTTAAACCTTTATTTAAAATTGCTTCATTATAATAACTATCAAATTTATTTTTCACATCAAGCTCTACCTCCTCTTTGTACTCAAAATAAATGTTAGAGTTTTTAATAAGTTCTTTTTTTTCTGAAGCTATTTCTTCTTGAGACTTCTGAACAGCAAAATCAAACGGAGCTAGTAAATTTTCGTACTGCCAAGGTTTTCCTTTTTGAAATTCATACTTAAACTTTCCTCCTTTCGGAAAAAAATAAACAATAGAAAACACAACTAATACAAACAAAAAAACTTTGTAAATAATAGATTGATTTTGGTAAATGCGATTAATGATATTCTTCATTAGTGTTTTTGATCTTTATCAAAAATAAACAATTAATTTTTGTAAATTCAAAGTACTCTAATCTGTTTGCTTTATGTCTAAAAAAATTGTGATTGTATCTGCCAAAAGAACACCTATAGGATCCTTTCTAGGAAGCTTATCTACAATAACCGCCCCTAAACTAGCTGCCACAGCTATTAAAGGAGTTTTAAACGATATTAACCTACCATACAATCTAGTAGAAGAAGTTTATTTAGGAAATGTATTACAAGCAGGCATAGGGCAAGCTCCCGCAAAACAAGCTGCAAAATACGCAGGATTAAAGGATGAAATTCCATGTACCACCATTAACAAAGTTTGTGCCTCTGGAATGAAAGCTATAAGCATGGGAGCACAAGCTATTAAAGCAGGAGATAGAGATATAGTTTTGGTTGGTGGAATGGAAAATATGTCTTTAGTACCGCATTACCACTATACTAGAACAGGAAACAAATTAGGTAACTTAACTTTACATGACGGAATTTTACAAGACGGACTTACCAATGTTTATGATCAAAACCATATGGGAATTTGTGGTGATTTGTGTGCCAAAACACACCATATTTCTAGAGAAGAACAAGACAACTTTGCTATTCAATCTTATCAAAAATCAATTGATGCAAACAAGCAAGGAAAATTTAAAAATGAAATTTCTCCTGTAATTTATCATGATAAAAAAGGAAATGAAATTATTATAAATGAAGATGAAGAGTTTTTGAATTTTAAACCCGAAAAGTTTCCGTTACTAAAACCAGTTTTCTCTAAAGATGGTACCGTAACTGCCGCCAATGCTTCAACTTTAAATGATGGAGCTGCTGCTTTGTTAATTATGTCCGAAGAAAAAGCCAAAATTTTAAATTTAACCCCCTTAGCAGAAATTATTGCTTATGAAGATGCTGCTACACAACCCGAACTTTTTACTACAGCTCCTGCCAAAGTTATACCAGCAGTTCTTAAAAAAACCAAACTACAAATAACTGATATTGACTTCTTTGAACTAAATGAAGCATTTTCTGTAGTAGGAATTGCAAATGCTAACTTGCTAAAAATACCCATACATAAAATAAATAAAAATGGTGGAGCAGTATCACTTGGCCATCCACTAGGTTGCTCAGGTGCTAGAATTGTTGTTTCTTTGATAAATGTTTTAAAACAACAGCAAGCAAGTTATGGACTTGCTGCTATTTGTAACGGTGGTGGTGGTGCAACTGCCATAATTATTAAAAATATTTAGAGAGCCTACTTATATATTCCATGGATTACGGTATTTGTAACCTTAGTGTTGTTCCTTTAAGATTAGAACCCTCAGACAGCTCTGAAATGGTTTCTCAAGTATTATTAGGGGAGCATTTTAAAGTCTTAGAAATAAGAAATAAATGGAGTAAAATTCGCTTGGCTTATGACAATTATGAAGGCTGGCTAGACAATAAGCAATTCTTATTAATCTCTTTAGAAGACTATAACAAAGTAGAAAAATCACCTATTTATTTATCTAGTGATATCATTAACTTTGGAGAAAACCAACAACGACTTTTAACCAATATTGTAATTGGTTCTCATTTGCCTTTTTACAAAGACGAACAATTTTTAATTGGTGAAGAAAAATTTGCTTTTGAGGGTGATGTAATTTCTAACAAGCAACAAAAAGAAAATATTGTTATAACTGCTTTACAGTTTTTAAACACTCCATATTTATGGGGAGGAAAAACACCTTTTGGAATCGATTGTTCAGGGTTGACTCAATTGGTATACAAGCTTAACGGATATCCTTTAAAAAGAGATGCTAAAGATCAGGCTACTCAAGGTGATGTATTAAGTTTTATTGAAGAAAGCGAACCTGGAGATTTGGCTTTTTTTGATAATGAGGAAGGAAACATTATTCATGTAGGAATTATGATGGCTGATAATTATATTATTCATGCCCATGGAAAAGTTAGGATTGATAGATTGGATCACTTAGGAATTTACAATGTAGATACTAAAAGACATACCCATAAACTTAGGGTTATTAAAAAAATTATATAAGCATTGTTTTACAATTAGGGGATACTATCAATTCTCCTTCGGTAACACTTTTAATATATTCTATTCCAACCTCAGGAGCAGTTTCTTTTAACAAAAACTTTCCGTTTTCTATAGTTAGCAAAGCTAGATTGGTTACAATTGTTTTTACACAAGCAACACCCGTTAAGGGCAAACTACATTGTTTAAGTAATTTAGACTCTCCTGCTTTATTTGTATGCATCATGGCCACAATAATATTTTCTGCACTCGCCACCAAATCCATTGCTCCCCCCATCCCTTTTACCATTTTACCTGGAATTTTCCAATTGGCAATATCACCATTCTGAGAAACTTCCATGGCTCCTAAAACGGTTAAATCTATATGTTGTCCTCTAATCATTCCAAAACTCAATTCCGAATCAAAAAAAGAAGCTCCTGGTAATGTAGTAATAGTTTGTTTTCCCGCATTAATTAAATCTGCATCCACTTGATCTTTTGTAGGAAAAGGCCCCATACCCAACACCCCGTTTTCACTTTGAAACTCAACATTAATTCCGTTAGGTACGTAATTCGCTACTAGGGTTGGAATTCCAATTCCTAGATTTACGTAAAAACCATCTTGTAATTCTTTAGAAATACGTTGTGCTATTTGTTCTTTGGTTAACATAACTATTCCTTTAAAGTTAATTTTTCAATTCTTTTTTCGTAGTTCTTCCCTTGAAAAATACGTTGTACAAAAACCCCAGGAACATGAATTTCATTTGGATTTAATTCTCCTACCGCAACAAGTTCTTCTACTTCTACCACATTTATTTTAGCAGCTCCACACATTGCTTGATTAAAATTGCGAGCTGTTCCTTTAAATATAATATTCCCTGCTTCATCCCCTTTCCATGCTTTTATCAAAGCAAAATCGGCTTTTATTGCATATTCTAATAAATATTTTTTTCCACTAAACGTTCTTATTTCTTTTCCTTGAGCAACTTCCGTTCCCACACCTGCTGGTGTAAAAAAAGCTGGAATTCCCATTTTTGCAGATCGGCAACGCTCTGCTAAAGTTCCTTGAGGAATTAATTCTACTTCAATTTCACCACTCAACATCTGTCTTTCAAACTCATGATTTTCTCCCACATAAGAAGAAACCATTTTTTTGATTTGATGTTTTTGTAACAACAAGCCTAATCCAAAATCATCTACCCCCGCATTGTTAGATACACAGGTTAGTTCTTTTACATTTAGCTTTACCAACTCTTCAATGGCATTTTCTGGAATACCACACAAACCAAAACCACCTACCAACAAAGTCATACCACTGTCAATATCATTTAAAGCTTCTGTTACAGTATTTACTTTTTTAGAAATCATTACTATAAAATTGGGTTTACTTAAATATACTAAATATTTTAGTAAACCCGAATCAAAAAGCCCCATTAATCTGTAGATTAATGGGGGCTTTTTATTAAATAATAAAATCAATTTTATAAAGCTGCTGCTTTTTCTTTATCACCAACAGCATTGTAAAGTCCCTTTAAGTTAGACTTTATTTCTTCATCTTTTTTCAAACTATATGCTTTCTCTAAAAGCGGAATTGCCTCTAAATACATTGCTGTAATTTTATCCTTAACCTTGGTATATTCTTTTGTTCCACGATTAGCATTTAACTCTTTTACTAGCTCTCTTTCTCCTCCTAAAATCAACAAACCTTTGTTTATGTATGCATTTCTATAATTAGGATCTATTGCGATTACTTTATCATAAGCCGCTAATGCTTTTTCCTTTTGTCCCTCACTTTGAGAAATCACCCCTAAATTATACCATAAATTTTTGTTTTCAGGAGTTAACTCCAAAGCCTCTTCTAAAGCCAATAAGTACGCTTCATTATCTCCAGTTTTATATATAACAGCCGCATAATTTTCAAAAAACGGAGCGTGTTTAGGAAACTCTTTCTTAGCTTCTTTTAACTTTACAATCTCTTTCTCAAACTTTCCTTGTTGATCATAAATACCAACCAAGTTATTGTAATACTCTATACGAGTACTTTTTTCAACCTTAGATTCACTAGGAGAAATATGTGTTTCCTCTGAAACTGCTTTATCTCTATCTTCTTTTTTAAAAAAATCGTTACTTTTTAAAGTATGCTTATTTACCGCACTATAAACTACTTCTCCAGGAGACTTTAACAAAGTCTCTAAAATTTTAGCTGCCTCTGTATAATTTTTTGATTTTATACGACAATAAAGCAACAAGTCTAAAAGATCTTTACGCTCAGGTCTAATTTTATATAAAGTTTCATAAACATCCCCTGTTTTCTCGTAATTTTCTTCCTTTAAATACGCATTTAATTTAGTGTAATAACTATCACTAATTGAATTTAAATAGCTAATTGCTTTTTCAGAATAATCTTTTTCTCCAACTCTATGTTCTACATCTAAAGTTTTGTAAAAGTTTATAGCTGCTGTTTGGTAATCATTTGTAGTTTCATCTCCAAAAGCATTTTTACCTTGTAAGAAATAGTAATAAGACTCATATTTTGTGTCTTTTACCAAACTCTCTAATCCCTTTAACCCTTCTGTAGCTTCTGAGTACTCAGCTGATTTAATTAATTTTTCAACCTTTCTAAGTTCCTTTTTCTGAGCTAACACAGAAAAAGAGACACTAACACATAATATTAATGTTGTTATTTTTTTCATCTCTGATTTATATTATATTATTCTTGATTTGTTTCTGTTGAGTTATCAGTATCATTATTCACAACAGGTTCTCCGTTTTCATCAACCTCTTCATCATCTTTCATTACCTTAGCTACTGCAGCAATAGAGTCATTCTCATTAATATTAATCAGCCTAACTCCTTGCGTTGCTCTACCCATAGTTCTTAATTGCTCAACTTCCATACGGATGGTAATTCCTGATTTATTAATAATCATCAAATCATCTTCATCTGTAACGTTTTTAATAGACACCAACTCTCCTGTTTTGTCAGAAATATTTAGCGTTTTAACCCCTTTACCACCTCTATTGGTAATTCGATAATCTTCTAATTTAGAACGTTTACCATAACCTTTTTCAGAAACAACTAGGATTTCACTTTCCATATCATCTACAGCAATCATACCAATCACTTCATCTTTGTCATGGGCAAGAGTTATTCCTCTAACTCCAGAAGCAGTTCTACCCATTGGCCTGGTTTTTTCTTCTTCAAAACGAATGGTTTTTCCAGACTTAACAGCCAACATTACTTGGCTATTTCCGTTGGTTAATTTTGCTTCTAACAATTCATCACCTTCTTTAATGGTAATTGCCTGTACACCATTGGTTCTAGGTCTAGAATATTGCTCTAACAATGTCTTTTTAACCTGACCTTGCTTGGTTGCCATGATTACATAATGATTGTTGATGTATTCTTCATCTTTTAAATCTTCTGTTACCAAGAATGCTTTTACTTTATCATCACTTTCTATGTTGATTAAGTTTTGTAAAGCTCTACCTTTTGATACTTTTGTTCCTTCTGGAATTTCATAAACACGCATCCAAAATACTTTACCTTTTTGAGTAAAGAACATCATGTACTGGTGGTTAGTTCCTACAAATAAATGCTCTAAGAAATCTTCATTTCTTGTTGCCACTCCTTTTTGTCCTTTACCTCCTCTATTCTGTGTTTTATATTCTGACAATGGAGTACGTTTAACATAACCTGCATGAGAAATAGTTACTACTACCTTAGAATCTGGAATCATATCCTCAATTCTCATATCCCCTCCTGCATATTCAATTATAGAACGTCTTTCATCACCGTATTTTTCTTTAATAGCAATTAATTCGTTCTTAATAATTTCCATTCTTCTAGGCTCACTTGCCAAGATATCTTTTAAGTCAGTAATCAACAACATGATTTCCTCATACTCAGAACGTAACTTATCTTGTTCTAGTCCTGTTAACTGACGTAAACGCATTTCTACAATGGCTTTTGCTTGAATTTCACTCAATTCAAAACGAGCCATTAATTTCTCACGCGCTTCGTCACCATTTTTAGAACCTCTAATAATGGCAATTACTTCATCAATATTATCTGATGCAATTATTAAACCTTCTAAAATATGCGCTCTCGCTTCTGCTTTCTTTAAATCAAACTCGGTTCTACGAGTAACCACTTCATGTCTGTGCTCAACAAAATGATGTATTAAATCTTTTAGGTTTAACATTTCTGGTCTTCCATTTACCAATGCAATGTTATTTACACTAAAAGAAGTTTGTAAAGCTGTGTATTTGTATAATTTATTTAATACAATGTTTGGAATAGCATCTTTCTTTAAAACATAAACAACTCTCATCCCTTTACGGTCAGATTCATCGCGAATATTAGCTATTCCTTCTAGTTTTTTCTCGTTAACTAACTCAGCAGTTTTTTTAATCATTTCTGCTTTGTTCACCAAATAAGGAATTTCTGTAACTACAATACAATCTCTTCCTTTTACTTCTTCAAAGGTTGCTTTTGCTCTAATTACTATTTTCCCTCTTCCTGTATGAAATGCATCTTTAACCCCTTCATATCCATAAATGGTACCCCCTGTAGGAAAATCTGGAGCTTTAATGTATTCCATCAAACCATCAACATCAATATCTCTGTTGTCAATATAAGCTTCTATACCATTAATCACTTCTGTTAAGTTGTGAGGTGCCATATTAGTAGCCATTCCCACTGCAATTCCTGAAGCTCCGTTTACCAATAAATTTGGAATACGTGTTGGTAAAACTGTTGGTTCGTTTAAAGTATCATCAAAGTTTAACCTATAATCAATGGTTTCTTTCTCAATATCAGACAACATTTCTTCTGATATTTTTTGCATACGAACCTCTGTATAACGCATTGCTGCCGGACTATCTCCATCAACAGAACCAAAGTTCCCTTGACCATCAACCATCATATAACGCACACTCCAACTTTGTGCCATACGTACCATTGAGTCATACACAGAAGAATCACCATGCGGGTGATACTTACCTAATACCTCTCCAACTACTCTTGCAGATTTTTTATAAGCTCCAGTTGATTTGATACCCAACTCATGCATTCCGTACAAAACACGTCTATGAACTGGCTTTAACCCATCTCTTACATCTGGTAGTGCACGTGACACTATTACAGACATAGAATAATCAATATAGGCAGATTTCATCTGCTCTTCGATATTAATAGGAATCAGTCTTTCCTCTCCTTCAATCATGTATATTATTCTTAAGTTATATTTTTATTATCAACATAGCAATTTAAACCTTTTTATCCATTTTACAAGGTTCTTAAAGCTCTAATTTAAATACAAGTTATTAACAAACTAAACCTATTAATTATTGTCTTCGTATATGTTTTATCAACATATAAACATTTTAAACAGTTGATTTACAAATAAATAAAAACAAGACAGATTGTCTTATTTTAACAATGGCAGGTAATTTGTAATTTATGTAAAAAAAATCTACTAAATTTACGTAGAACCTAATCTTAAAAACGATAGAATATGGATGATAATTTCTCACAAGAAGTAAAAGATGTGATTGGTTTCAGTAAGGAAGAGGCTATCAGACTAGGTCATGACTTTATTGGTACAGAGCATTTGGTACTAGGTATTATTCGAAATCAAACCAGCAAAGCTAACGACATGCTAATTGCGTTAGATGTAAATCTTGAGTATTTAAAACACAAGGTAGAGGCTTTACATCCTATTTCTAGCTTGCCTATTCCTGCTGGTGAAAGAAGAAATTTACACTTAACCAAACAAGCTGAAAAAGCATTAAAATCTACTTTTTTAGAAGCTAGATTATACAACAGTACTACAGTAGATACTGCTTTGTTATTGCTTTGTATTTTACGAAATGAAAATGACCCTATTACTAAAATACTAGATAAGCTACACATTACTTACAATGATGTAAAATCTTTATACAAACAACTAAGTCAGGGAGATGAAGATGAATTAGACGAGGCTATTGAAGACACTTTTAGCAGTCCTACTAATGAAAGCTCTCAAGATTTTTCTGGAGGGAATACTGGATCTTTTGAAAGAAGTCAACCACAAAGTCCTAATCCTAATAAAAAATCTAAAACCCCTGTGTTAGATAATTTTGGTCGTGATTTAACTTTCTTAGCAGAAACAGATAAATTAGACCCTGTAGTTGGGCGTAATGAAGAAATTGAGCGTGTTTCACAAATTCTAAGCAGACGTAAAAAAAACAATCCTATGCTGATTGGAGAACCAGGGGTTGGTAAATCTGCCATTGCCGAAGGTCTGGCTTTAAGAATTGTACAACGTAAGGTTTCTAGAATTTTATTCAACAAACGTGTTGTGTCTTTAGATTTGGCAAGCCTTGTGGCTGGTACAAAATACAGAGGACAGTTTGAAGAAAGAATGAAAGCCTTAATGAATGAATTGGAAAAAAATGATGACATTATTTTATTTATCGATGAAATTCATACCATCGTAGGAGCTGGAGGTGCTACTGGATCTTTAGATGCATCTAACATGTTAAAACCTGCTTTGGCTAGAGGAGAAATTCAATGTATTGGAGCTACTACTTTAGATGAGTATCGTCAAAACATAGAAAAAGATGGTGCCCTAGAAAGACGTTTCCAAAAAGTAATTGTAGAACCTACTTCAGAAGATGAAACTGTACAAATTTTACATAACATCAAAGGTAAATACGAAGATCATCACAATGTAACTTTTACAGAGGAAGCTATTGTAGCTTGTGTAAAATTAACGAATCGATACATGACCGATCGTTTTTTACCAGACAAAGCTATTGATGCTTTAGATGAAGCTGGATCTAGAATTCACATCACTAATATTGTAGTGCCTAAGCAAATTATTAAGCTAGAAGCTGAATTAGAAAATATTAAGGAGAAAAAAACAAAAGCTGTTAACGGACAAAAGTACGAAGAAGCAGCTAAGTTACGTGATGATGAAAAGAATATGGAAGCTGCCTTAGCTTCTGCTCAACAACAATGGGAAGAAGCCTCTAAAGCAAATAGAGAAACAGTTACAGAAGAAAATGTTGCCGAAGTAGTGTCTATGATGACAGGGATTCCTGTAAATAGAGTTGCCGAAGCCGAAAGTAGTAAATTAAGAGAATTACCAAGTACTATTAAAGGGAAAGTAATTGGTCAAGATGAGGCTGTTGCCAAAGTAATAAAAGCCATTCAACGTAACCGTGTTGGATTAAAAGATCCTAACAAGCCAATTGGATCATTTATCTTTTTAGGTCAAACAGGTGTTGGAAAAACACAATTGGCAAAAGTATTAGCTACAGAAATGTTTGATTCTGAAGATGCGTTAATTCGTATTGACATGAGTGAATACATGGAGAAATTTGCTATCTCAAGATTGGTAGGAGCACCTCCAGGGTATGTTGGTTATGAAGAAGGTGGTCAATTAACCGAAAAAGTTAGAAGAAAACCTTATTCTATTGTTTTACTAGATGAGATTGAAAAAGCACATCCTGATGTATTTAACATGTTGTTACAAATTTTAGATGACGGATATGTTACTGATAGTTTAGGTAGAAAAATTGACTTTAGAAACACTATTATCATTATGACCTCTAACATTGGAGCTCGTCAAGTAAAAGATTTTGGTGCCGGAGTTGGTTTTGGAACTGCCTCTAAAAAAGCCCAAGCAAACGAACACATTAAGAGTGTTATAGAAGGTGCTTTAAAAAAATCTTTTGCTCCTGAATTCTTAAACAGAATTGATGATGTAATTTTATTTAATGCTTTAGAAAGAGAGGATATTCACAAAATTATTGATATTGAATTGTCTAAACTAACAAAAAGAATTAGCGGTTTAGGATATACTTTAATTTTAAGCGAAAAAGCAAAAGATTATATAGCAGAGAAAGGGTTTGATCAAAAGTATGGTGCTAGACCTCTAAAAAGAGCTATTCAAAAATATATAGAAGATGCTTTGGCTGAACAAATAGTAAATGCCAACTTAAACGAAGGAGACATTATTAAAATGGAATTAGATAGTAAAAAACAAGAGCTAACCATTTCCATTGAGCAAAAAGAAAATTCTGAATTAAAAGAATAAACAAAAAAGGATGAACTTAATTGTTCATCCTTTTTTTATAAAATAATATCTCTTAATTTAATACCTGCTTTTTCTAAAAAAGTACAATCTACAATTTCAATATCAGGTAAAAATGCTTTCTGTGTTTCTGTAAATAAATCAAATGATTTTTTAGAAATCAACAATTTCCCATCAACACTCTTCAGATCAAAAACACCTTTAACAACTTGTTCTTTTGTAAA
This sequence comes from Wenyingzhuangia sp. IMCC45467, assembly GCF_054111205.1. The sequence goes on along the minus strand of NZ_CM134196.1, from coordinate 2,782,058 downwards.
AGTTACAGTTTTTATTCCGTGATTTTTTAATATTGAAAACAATTGCTTTCTGTCTTTTTTATCAGTTATATAATCCAAACAAATCCATAACGTATTACCCACAAAACAAGCCACATCTCTGGTTAATAAATCATCTGGTAAATTAAAACTAAAAGGGGTGAGTTCAAAATCTTCACAATATTCTTCAAATAAAGATTCATCTGTAAATTGATTAATTCCACACAAAGCAATTTCAGTTTCAAAATGAGCTACCAAACTATTTTGTCCGTAAAAATAAACTTCTTCTTCTGTAGCTTGCGTATAATCAACAATCTCTTTGTTCTCTTTTTCTAAAATTAAATCTATGATTTCATAATAACTAGACACACTTTTAACAGCCGAAACAGCTATTTGTTCTTTGTTTTTAAAAAACAAATCTGAAACACTAAATGGCATTACAACTCCTAAGTCTAAAATATCAAAATTGAATAATTTAGTAAGTGCATCAAAATCCATTTGTAACAATTGTTTTTGTGCATTGGGTAAAAACCCCAAAGACTTATCAAATATCCAATTCCTAAAATCTATTAATATCATACTATACTTTTTTTATCACATAGGTTACTATTCCCCATATTACTAATTCCTGATCTTCACCAACTTTTATCTCTTGATAGTTTTTATTTTCAGGCACCAAATATACACCATCCTTATCAACTCTTAATCTTTTTACTGTAAACTCCCCGTCTAACATACAAACTGCAATTTTGCCATTTTGAGGTTCCAAACTTCTATCAATAACCAACAAATCACCGTGAGACATACCGGCATCTTGCATAGAATCACCATCAACTTTAGCATAAAAAGTAGCTGTTTCATTTTTAACTAATTCTTTATCTAAAGAAATTCTTTTTCCTTGAAAATCTTCGGCAGGAGAAGGAAAACCAGCTTTAATTCCAGCTTCTACAAACGGAATTTTTACAAATCCATTAGATTCATATTTATAAAAAGTTAAAACCATTATTTACAATTTATAGTAATAATATCACTTAATCTGGTAGTGTATTGTGGTGATAAATGTTCTTGTCTCATTTTCCAAGTTCTTTTAATATCTTGATTGGCTAATTTCAATTTCCCTTGCCCCATCTTGTCATTTAAAATATCCATTGTACGCATTAATATTTGATGTTTTGGATTTTCATCTCCAAACAACCTAGTTTGATGACTTGTATTCGGTTTAATAGACACTAAAATTACGCCCGCTTTTTTATAAGTATATCCTACTTTAAAAATTTCACGTAATTTTTCTAAAACTCCTTTGGTAATAGTAATACTAGAACTCGTAGCAAAACCAAAATGAACCATAGCTCCTAACTTTACATAATCTTTTCCAAACCTATTTGATTTTAAAAAAATATAAGCTGCAGAACATTCACTTTTCTGTTTTCTTAACTTTTCAGCACAACTATTAGCAAAAGTAGCTACCCGCTCTTCAATTTCTTTTAAATTTGATACTACCTTGGGGAAACTTCGTGTGGTTGCAATCATATATTTATCATGTACTTCCTCAAAACCAATTGTTGGTTTTCCCTCCAAGTCACGTTTTAAACGCAAACCTACTACAGAAAATTTATTCCTAACCAACTCGTCCGATAATAAAGTAAATTCATAAGCTTTATCAATATTCATTTCCTTTAACTTAGTTGCCAAACGTCTTCCAATTCCCCAAACATCACCAATCATAGTCCATTTTAAAGCTTTTATACGTTGTTCTTCTGTACCAATTACATAAACATTTTGAGTTTGCTCCGGATATGTTTTAACAATATTATTAGCCAATTTAGCCAGTGCTTTACTTACTGCAATTCCTACACTCACCGGTAAACCCAAATGCTGCATAACATCATCCTTAATCTGTTTACCTATCAACTCCGCCTCCTTAGCCGATACATTTTTTAGTTTAAAAAAAGCTTCGTCAATAGAATAAGGCTCAATATCATCCACATATTTACTAATAATCGACATTACTCTAGAGCTCATATCTCCATACAAAGCATAGTTCGAAGAAAAAACCTGAATCCCATATTTTTTAAAGTCCTCCTTATTCTTAAAAGCAACAGCCCCCATTTTAACATATGGCTTTGCTTCCTTACTGCGCGCAATTACACAACCATCATTATTAGATAAAACCACTATAGGTTTTCCTATCAAATTAGGTTTAAAAGCACGTTCACACGATGCATAAAAACTATTACAATCTACAATTCCATACATAACTACAAAGGTAAATCAAAACACTGTTATATAAATGCATTTAAATATTTGGGCGTTCCCCTATCGGGTCGTGCTCTCACTACTCGCTTTCTATTTGGTATTCAAGCGGAGTCGAGAACCAAATAGAAGAGCTCAAACACATCGTTCCATCACTAACGCAAACTAAAATTAGATTTGTATTTTTACCCTATGCAATTCGGAAAAGTACTCAACCCAGAAAACATAGATTTCACTCTACCTAAAGATCATATAGATACTTCTACAGTATTTAATAAGTCTTTTATCGGTAAAACTGAATTTTATATTGGGTGTGCCAAATGGAACAAGCAAGATTTAAAAGGTTTTTATCCTCGAGGTACAAAAGATGAATTAAAATATTATAGCACTCAATTTAACAGCATCGAATTAAATGCTACGTTCTATAACTTATACCCGAAAGAACAATTTCAAAAATGGTATTTAAAAACACCTGTTGATTTTAAATTCTATCCTAAAATTACCAAAGATATTTCGCACGAACATCAACTAGAAGAATCCTCTTATCCCATTACAGAATTGTTTCTAAATAATGCTATTGAGTTAAAAGAAAAATTAGGAACTATTTTCTTACAAATGCATGAAGCCTTTAGTCCTATAGATTTTATAAAACTAAAAGACTTTATAGAAACATGGCCTATACAAATTCCTCTTGCCGTAGAACTTCGTCATACAGATTGGTATCATAATGCTGATATAGCTCCTCAATTATATCATCTTTATCAAGAAAACAACATTAGCAATATTATTACCGATACAGCAGGAAGAAGAGATTTACTCCATATGAGATTAACCAATAGTAAACCTTTTATAAGGTTTGTGGGATCAAATCATCCATCAGACTTTCATAGGCTTGATGATTGGATTGATAGAATAGAAATTTGGATAAATCAAGGTATAGAATCAATCTCATTTTTTATTCATCAAAATATAGAAGAAGAGTCTGTGTTATTATCCTCTTATTTCATCAAAAAATTAAATAACAGATTAAACCTACAATTAAAAGTTCCTCAAACTCTAGCAGACATACAGAACCAACAACAATCACTTTTTGACTTTAACTAAATAAAAAATGATTTTTTAACTTATCCTTTTTCTCTTACTATACAAACTGCTACATAAAATAATTGCATAAAAACATCTTTTTATAACTGATATCACATTCCACAAATCATATAAGCATAGTACATTTGTAATAAATCATAAATCTATAACTATGTTAGAAACCAAAAAAACAAGCACAGACAATAGATATGTATTTTCTATGTCGCCCATGAAATCCTTTGAATCAGAAAAACGTAGAAGTTATTTTAAAACTTTTTTTAGACGTTAGTCTCAGGGGATCAAAGTTTCAATTAAACAATTGAATATTTATAAACCTTAAAATATTACATCATGAAAAACCAACCGAAAAGATAAACCATGCAACAACATATAGGAATTAACATGAACCGTAGTTCATCATTACAAAACAGCTAAAAGCCGATTCTAAATATTATAATAGAATCGGCTTTATTATTTCTTATTCTTTAAGATACATTAGTATATAATTTATAAACAAAAAAAAACCTCATTCAATTACATGAATGAGGTTTTTAAAAAAAGGCGATGACATACTCTCCCACCAATGGTAGTACCATCTGCGCTAATAGGCTTAACTTCTCTGTTCGGAATGGGAAGAGGTGAGCCCTATTGCAATAATCACCTTAAGGTCTTAGTAGTACTGAGTACTCAGTAAAGAGTATTGAGAACTCTTTGTACTTGATACTTTGTACTAACTACTATATGGTTAACATATTGATACCAATATTGTTTGTTTTCTATTACTTTCGTTTTATACTTAAATTAAAGCCCGCAGTACATAAGCCTATGGGTTATTAGTAATACTCGGCTATGACATTACTGCCTTTACACCTATATCCTATCAAGGTCGTAGTCTACAACCACCCTTTAAAGAAATCTCATCTTGTGGTGGGTTTCGCGCTTATATGCTTTCAGCGCTTATCCCTTCCCAACGTAGCTACTCTGCAATGCTCCTGGCGGAACAACAGATACACCAGAGGTTAGTTCAATTCGGTCCTCTCGTACTAGAATCAAATCCACGCAAATTTCTAACGCCCGCTACAGATAGAGACCGAACTGTCTCACGACGTTCTGAACCCAGCTCGCGTGCCACTTTAATGGGCGAACAGCCCAACCCTTGGGACCTTCTCCAGCCCCAGGATGTGACGAGCCGACATCGAGGTGCCAAACCCCCCCGTCGATGTGAGCTCTTGGGGGAGATCAGCCTGTTATCCCCGGAGTACCTTTTATCCTTTGAGCGATGGCCCTTCCATGCGGAACCACCGGATCACTATGCTCTTGTTTCCAACCTGATCGACTTGTAGGTCTCGCAGTCAAGCACCCTTATGCCATTGCACTCTACGTACGGTTACCAAGCGTACTGAGGGTACCTTTAGAAGCCTCCGTTACTCTTTTGGAGGCGACCACCCCAGTCAAACTACCCACCAAGCACTGTCCCCATCTCTGGGTTAGACTCTAGATAAGCAAAGGGTCGTATTTCAACAATGACTCCACAACACCTGGCGATGCTGCTTCAAAGTCTCCGACCTATCCTACACATTACTTATCCAAAGCCAATACTAAGCTATAGTAAAGGTTCACGGGGTCTTTTCGTCCCGTAGCGGGTAATCGGCATCTTCACCGATACTACAATTTCACCGAGCTCATGGCTGAGACAGTGTCCAGATCGTTGCACCATTCGTGCAGGTCGGAACTTACCCGACAAGGAATTTCGCTACCTTAGGACCGTTATAGTTACGGCCGCCGTTTACTGGGGCTTCATTTCAGATCTTCGCTAAAAGCTAAACCCTCCACTTAACCTTCCAGCACCGGGCAGGTGTCAGGCCCTATACATCAACTTTCGTTTTAGCAGAGCCCTGTGTTTTTGATAAACAGTCGCCTGGACCTTTTCACTGCGGCCCCACATAAAGTGGGGCGACCCTTCTCCCGAAGTTACGGGTCTATTTTGCCTAGTTCCTTAGCCATGAATCACTCGAGCTCCTTAGAATACTCATCCCAACTACCTGTGTCGGTTTACGGTACAGGACGCAGCCCTCGCTTTTCTTGGAACCGCTTACTTCTTTTCGCTTCACCCGAAGGTTAGGCTCAACGTACTATTCCGTCAGTACGTAAAGATCTGGGCAATCCGTCACTTTTAATGGGTGCGTGTACAGGAATATTAACCTGTTGTCCATCGACTTCCCCTTTCGGGTGCGCCTTAGGCCCTGACTAACCCTCAGCTGATTAGCATCGCTGAGGAAACCTTAGTCTTTCGGAGGGCGGGTTTCTCACCCGCCTTATCGTTACTTATGCCTACATTTTCTTTTCTAGTCGTTCCAGCATCCCTTACAGAACACCTTCAGCACAACTAGAATGCTCCCCTACCACGTATAGTAAACTATACATCCATAGCTTCGGTAATATGTTTATGCCCGATTATTATCCATGCTCGTTCGCTCGACTAGTGAGCTGTTACGCACTCTTTAAATGAATGGCTGCTTCCAAGCCAACATCCTAGCTGTCTGGGCAAACAAACCTCGTTTATTCAACTTAACATATATTTGGGGACCTTAGCTGATGGTCTGGGTTCTTTCCCTCTCGGACATGGACCTTAGCACCCATGCCCTCACTGCTGTAAATCATTATATAGCATTCGGAGTTTGTCAGGAATTGGTAGGCGATGAAGCCCCCGCATCCAATCAGTAGCTCTACCTCTATATAACTAATACAACGCTGCACCTAAATGCATTTCGGGGAGTACGAGCTATTTCCTGGTTTGATTGGCCTTTCACCCCTACCCACAGGTCATCCCAAGACTTTTCAACGTCAACGGGTTCGGTCCTCCACTCTGTGTTACCAAAGCTTCAACCTGCCCATGGGTAGATCACCAGGTTTCGCGTCTACTCAACCTAACTAAAACGCCCTATTCAGACTCGCTTTCGCTACGGCTCCGGATCTTAAATCCTTAACCTTGCTAGATAAAGTAACTCGTAGGCTCATTATGCAAAAGGCACGCCGTCACCCAGTTAATGGGCTCCGACCGCTTGTAGGTGTACGGTTTCAGGATCTATTTCACTCCCTTACTTAGGGTTCTTTTCACCTTTCCCTCACGGTACTAGTTCACTATCGGTCTCTCAGGAGTATTTAGCCTTACCGGATGGTCCCGGCAGATTCAGACAGGGTTCCTCGTGCCCCGCCCTACTCAGGAATCTGATACAATTACTTCTCTTACTTATACGGGACTATCACCCTCTATGGTTAACCTTTCCAGGTTATTCTAATTCAATTGTTTCTTGATATTTCAGTCCTACAACCCCGATCTTGCCGTAACAAAATCGGTTTGGGCTCTTTCGCGTTCGCTCGCCACTACTAACGAAATCATTATTATTTTCTCTTCCTCCGGTTACTTAGATGTTTCAGTTCACCGGGTTTGCCTTCTTTCGAATACTATGCCTTCAACATAGTGGGTTGCCCCATTCGGAAATCTACGGATATAACTCTTATGTGCAAATCCCCGTAGCTTATCGCAGCTTATCACGTCCTTCTTCGCCTCTGAGAGCCTAGGCATCCGCCATACACCCTTAATTAGCTTATTGTACTTTTGCGTCTTTAATCTATTACAACCTTTCAGTTGTTGTATTTTACAACTTACGTTGTCTTATTATTATTCTATCATTACTGATAGATTCTAATGTCTACTCAAGTAATATTATTTTTTAAACAATATTATTATCAATATGTCAATGAACTGTGGCGAGTCGCCACTGACGTTAATCAGTAGGACTTCTATACATCTTAAGATAAATAATTATCTCAAGGCATAGCCTTGTGGAGAATATCGGAGTCGAACCGATGACCTCTTGCGTGCAAGGCAAGCGCTCTAGCCAGCTGAGCTAATCCCCCATTACTAGTAGTTAGTAATTAGTTTATTAGTCATTAGTAATTACTAATTCGTAATTTGTAATTATTTCTGCTTCTAGAATTTCCTGTTATACAATCTATTGTTATCTTTTTCTGCCTAACTAAACAAGCTAGGCTTGGTAGTCTCGGGCAGACTCGAACTGCCGACCTCTACATTATCAGTGTAGCGCTCTAACCAGCTGAGCTACGAGACTCAATATGTGATTGTATATATTTTATAAAAATTAACAGCTAATTAAAAAGTAAAAAGATTTCTCATAACATTCATCTCTTTTCTCTAGAAAGGAGGTGTTCCAGCCGCACCTTCCGGTACGGCTACCTTGTTACGACTTAGCCCTAGTTACCAGTTTTACCCTAGGCGGCTCCTTGCGGTGACCGACTTCAGGCACCCCCAGCTTCCATGGCTTGACGGGCGGTGTGTACAAGGCCCGGGAACGTATTCACCGGATCATGGCTGATATCCGATTACTAGCGATTCCAGCTTCATGGAGTCGAGTTGCAGACTCCAATCCGAACTGTGATAATGTTTAAAGATTTGCATCCTGTCGCCAGGTAGCTGCCCTCTGTCATTACCATTGTAGCACGTGTGTAGCCCAGGACGTAAGGGCCGTGATGATTTGACGTCATCCCCACCTTCCTCACGGTTTGCACCGGCAGTCTCTCTAGAGTCCTCAGCTTGACCTGTTAGCAACTAAAAATAGGGGTTGCGCTCGTTATAGGACTTAACCTGACACCTCACGGCACGAGCTGACGACAACCATGCAGCACCTTGTAAGAAGTCCGAAGAAATATCTATCTCTAAATAATGCATCCTACATTTAAGCCCTGGTAAGGTTCCTCGCGTATCATCGAATTAAACCACATGCTCCACCGCTTGTGCGGGCCCCCGTCAATTCCTTTGAGTTTCAATCTTGCGACCGTACTCCCCAGGTGGGACACTTATCACTTTCGCTTAGTCACTGAATAATTCCAACAACTAGTGTCCATCGTTTACGGCGTGGACTACCGGGGTATCTAATCCCGTTCGCTCCCCACGCTTTCGTTCATCAGCGTCAGTATATACGTAGTAGACTGCCTTCGCAATCGGTATTCTATGTAATATCTATGCATTTCACCGCTACACTACATATTCTATCTACTTCCATATAACTCAAGACTAACAGTATCAAAGGCAGTTCAACAGTTAAGCTGCTGGATTTCACCTCTGACTGATTAGCCCGCCTACGAACCCTTTAAACCCAATGATTCCGGATAACGCTTGGACCCTCCGTATTACCGCGGCTGCTGGCACGGAGTTAGCCGGTCCTTATTCGTATGGTACCGTCAAATAATTACACGTAACTATAGTTCTTCCCATATAAAAGAAGTTTACAACCCATAGGGCAGTCATCCTTCACGCGGCATGGCTGGTTCAGAGTTGCCTCCATTGACCAATATTCCTCACTGCTGCCTCCCGTAGGAGTCTGGTCCGTGTCTCAGTACCAGTGTGGGGGATCTCCCTCTCAGGACCCCTACCTATCGATGTCTTGGTAAGCCGTTACCTTACCAACTAACTAATAGGACGCATAGCCATCTTAAACCGATAAATCTTTAATCATAAATCCATGCGAATCTATAACACTATGGGATATTAGTCCACGTTTCCATGGGGTATCCCCCTGTTTAAGGTAGGTTCTATACGCGTTACGCACCCGTGCGCCGGTCGTCGGCAAATTGCAAGCAATTCCCGCTACCCCTCGACTTGCATGTGTTAGGCCTGCCGCTAGCGTTCATCCTGAGCCAGGATCAAACTCTTCATCGTTAATATTTTAATATCTTGATGATGCTCAAAAAAATCTCATGATCTAGTCATGTAATTTTACTTTCTAATTTTACGCTGTCAATTTCAATATTCTCAATGAACTTAGTCACATCGTGACTTCTTTATCAGTAACTCCTCTCGAAGTTAACTACTTAGCTGCCTCGCTAAGCGGTTGCAAATATAAGAACTTTATTTCTTCTAAAACAAATAAAATTTAAAATATTTTTTAAAAAAATTCTAAACCTTTTTCTATCCTAAAACAGTAGCCTAAACCACCATAAAACCCTTAATGTATCTGAACTTTTTTGCCCCAAAAAATCAGTTACCTGATCGCCGTTGCGGGTGCAAAGATACGCACCTTTTTTATTTATTTCCTAATCTTTTTTAAACTATTTTCTATCCTTTTTTATTTTATTATCTAAACGCCTTATTCTTTGCATATTGCACGCTCTAAAATTTTCAAAGTTTTTCAAAATATCTCTTGAATACATCTCTAACCTTTTATATTTTATTGAATTTCCCTTAAAGTGACTTCTCTCAAATCTTTTATAAGCTACATAAATCAACAATTATAATAAAATAAATTCTACACACTAAAAGACTAACGACTACCAAACTCTATGAGAAAAATCAATAAAATAAAAAAACATAAACACTTACGGCGTTTTATGTTGATCATTTATAAAACAGGAAGTGTTATAATGACTGCTCTATAAAATTTGTCATTTTAGTATATAACTGCATTCTAGTATAACCACCATATATTCCATGATTTTTATCTGGATAAATAGCCCACTCAAATTGTTTGTTATTGTTGACTAAAGCGTTTATCAATCTCATTGAGTTTTGAACATGTACATTATCATCCGCAGAACCATGTATTAGTAAAAACTTTCCTTTTAATTGATCTGTATAATTTAGCGGAGAATTTAAATCATATCCTGATGGGTTTTCCTGAGGTGTTTGCATATATCTTTCGGTATAAATAGAATCATAAAACCTCCAACTTGTTACTGGAGCAACTGCAATTGCCATTTTAAACACATCATTACCTTTTAAAATACAATTGCTACTCATAAAACCTCCATAACTCCAACCCCATATTCCAATTCTATTACTATCTATATATGTCAATTTTCCTAATTCTTTGGCTGCTTGGATTTGATCTTGCACTTCGAACTTACCTAATTCTTTATAAGTTACTTTTTTGAACTGAGCACCTTTATACCCAGTACCTCTTCCATCAACACAAACTACTATATACCCCTTTGAGGCAAGTAACTGATACCAATAATCATTATAACTCATCCACTTGTTTGCTACTTCTTGCGAACCTGGACCACTATATTGATACATTAACATTGGATAACTTTTATTTTCATCAAAATTATCTGGCTTCATCATCCATATATTTAAATCGTTCCCATTTATACGGATGGTAGAAAACTCTTTTGCTGTATAATGATACCCCGCTAGCTTGCTTAATAAATTATTGTTATTTGTAATTTCTTTTAGTTGCTTGGCATTTTCTGTTTTGTGTAATGTATAGACAGGAGGTGTGGTTGCATTTGAAAATGTATTGATAAAATAACGATATCCTGAACTAAAAGTAGCATGATTACTTCCTATTTTAGGACTCAACATACTCTTGTTTTGTCCATTAATACCTACAGTATAAACAACCCTGTTAACGCTTCCTTTTTCTGTAGATTGATAGTATATGTTTTTTAACTCTTTATTATATCCATAAAAAGCAGTTACCTCCCAGCTTCCTTTAGTTATTTGTTTTTTTAACTTCCCTGAGCTTGAATAATAATAAATATGGTTAAAACCACTTTTTTCACTGGTCCACAAAAAACTATTGTCTTGTAAAAAAGTAAGATCATTGGTAACACTTATATATGTATCACTTATTTCATTCAATATTAGTGAAGTCTTACTCTTAGTTACATCACAAAAATATAAGTCTAAGTTATTTTGATGTCTATTCATTACCTGAACACTTAATAAGTTTTCATTTTCTGTAAATTTTATTCTAGGAATATAATATGGGGGCTTTGGAAATTTAATATGAGTTGTTGATTTAGACTTTACATTATAATTATGTAAGGTTACTACTGAATTATTTTCACCTGCTTTAGGGTATTTAAAAACATGCTGTGTTGGATATAAATCATTTCCATATACATCCATAGAAAACTCTGGCACTTTACTTTCATCAAATTTTATGTATGCCAACTGTGTTCCTGACTTGTTCCATTCAAAAGCTCTAACAAATTCGAATTCTTCTTCATAAACCCAATCGGTAACACCATTGATGATTTTATTTTTAATACCATCATTTGTAATTTGTGTAATTGAATTATCTATTAAACTTTTAATATAAATATTGTTATCACATACATAAGCTAACTGATTTCCTGATGGAGAAAACATTGGCTCTTGAATTTTTCTATCATCAACAAGCACTAGCTTTGCTGTTTTTATGTTATAAACATAATACAAGGCTAATGTTGATCTTCTATAAACTTGTTGCACTTGTGTTTCTAACAATATTTTTTCTTCATTTTTACTAAAAGTATAATTAGAAAAAGGGTCTATATTTAAAAGAGAAGACCTAACAATAGTTTTCTTTTTAATATTAGAATTAAAATCATACAAATCTACAGTTGTTGATTTGGTTATAGGATCCCAATTTAGCGTTGTGTATTCTTTGTCGTTATTTAACCAATGAATTTCATCAATAGTAGTTGTTCTAAATACTCCTCCCCATATTTCGTTTAATGTAATGTTCTTTTTTTGAGCTATTAGAGAATTGGAAAAAATTATTGTTAGTATAAAAAGTAAAGTAGACTTTTTCATTTAAAAAATTTAAAGGGGTTTTGTTTGATTAGCCAATCTAAGAAATATATTTAGGTAAATAAAAAAAGCCTTTTAGAAAATTCTAAAAGGCTTTTTTTATAGTAAAAGGTTTATTTATTAACCTCCAAAATCATCAAAACGTACATTTTCTTTTGGCACTCCAAAATCGTCACACATTTTAACCACTGCTTGGTTCATCATTGGTGGTCCACAGAAATAGAATTCTATATCTTCTGGAGCTTCATGATTTCCTAAGTAATTATCAATTAAAGATTGATGTACGAACCCAACAAATCCGTCACCTTCTTTGTCATGAATATCTTTCTTAATTTTCCAATTATCTTCCTCTAAAGGCTCTGATAAAACTAAGTATAGTTGGAAATTAGGGAATTTTTTCATTAAATCTTCAAAGTAGTGAATATAGAACAACTCACGCTTGGAACGACCTCCGTACCAATAAGATACTTTACGACCTGTTTTCATGGTATGGAACAATTCATATAAGTGAGATCTCATTGGTGCCATACCAGCTCCACCTCCAATATAAATCATTTCAGCATCAGAATCTTCGTTGATAAAGAACTCTCCATAAGGTCCTGAAATAGTTACTTTATCACCTGGCTTTTGATTGAATACATAAGAAGAAGCAATTCCTGGATTTACATCCATCCATCCACCTTTAACTCTATCAAAAGGAGGACAAGCCACACGTACATTTAACATGATCTCTCTTCCTTCTGCAGGGTAAGAAGCCATAGAATAAGCACGCTCTACTGTTTCAGGGTTTTTCATTACCAACGGCCATAAACCAAATTTTTCCCATTCTGTTTGAAACTTATCAGGTTCTCCAGGGTGATCCGTTGGATGTGCTGTAATATCCATATCAGAATACTTTACTTCACATGGTGGAATTTCAATTTGAATATATCCACCTGCTTTGTAATCCATATCTTCTGGAATTTCTACAACAAACTCTTTAATAAATGATGCTACGTTGTAGTTACGAACTACAGTCGCTTCCCATTTTTTAATTCCGAAAATCTCTTCTGGTATAGAAATTTCCATATCATTTTTTACTTTTACCTGACATCCTAAACGAGCCCCTTTTGCTAACTCTTTACGAGTAAAGTGAGGTGTTTCAGTTGGCAAAGCTTCCCCTCCTCCAGAATGAACATGACATTCACACTGTAAACAAGTTCCACCTCCACCACAAGCTGATGGTAAAAATATTTTTTCGTTACCTAAAGTTGCTAATAAAGAACTTCCTGTATCTACTTCAATTGTTTTTTCTCCGTTGATCGTAACTTTTACTTTTCCTGACGGTAATAATTTTGCTTTAGCTCCTAATAAAATACTCACTAAGATTAAAACAATAATCAAGAAAACAACGATACTAATTGCAATTACATTCATAATTATATCTGTTCTTTATTATTATAATTTGATTCCTGAGAAACTCATAAACCCAATCGCCATTAAACCAGTAATGATGAAAGTGATTCCTAACCCTTTTAAAGGTCCTGGAATATGAGAATATGCTATTTTCTCTCTAATAGCTGCAATAGCAACAATTGCTAACAACCATCCGATACCTGATCCTAGACCATACACAGCAGATTCTCCCACATTGGCAAAATCTTTTTGTTGCATAAATAAAGAACCTCCTAAAATAGCACAGTTTACTGCAATTAATGGTAAGAAAATCCCCAATGCTCCGTATAATGCAGGAGCAAAACGCTCTACAATCATTTCTACCAACTGTACCATAGATGCAATTACTGCAATAAACATGATAAAACTTAAGAATGATAAATCAATATCTGCATATTCTGCTCCTAACCAAGATAAAGCTCCTGGTTTTAATAAATAAGAGTCTATTAAAAAGTTTACAGGAACTGTAATAGACAATACAAATACTACTGCCGCTCCTAAACCTACAGCTGTATTTACTGTTTTTGATACTGCTAAGTAAGAACACATTCCTAAGAAATATGCAAATACCATGTTATCAATAAATATACTTTTTACAAAGATGTTAATATATTCCATCGTAACTATAGATTTTAATGTTGTTCAATTAATTTTCTGTTCTTGTAACGTTGTACCCAGATAATGATACCTACAGTAATTAATGCCATTGGAGACAATAACATAAACCCGTTATTTTCATAACCTAAAGAATATAAACCTGTAGACTCTGCTATGGTTTTGGCTTTGTGACCCAAGATCTCTATACCAAATAATTTACCAGACCCTAGTAACTCTCTAAAAACAGCAACTAACACCAAGATTAGTGCGTACCCCGCACCGTTACCAACACCATCTAAGAAAGATTTCCATGGACCGTTTGCCAAAGCAAAAGCCTCTAAACGCCCCATTACAATACAGTTGGTAATAATTAATCCAACAAATACCGATAACTCTTTACTTACATCATAAGCATAAGCTTTTAACACCTGGTCTACTAAAATTACCAAAGAGGCAACAATTAATAATTGAACGATGATACGAATACGCCCTGGAATTAAATTACGTATTAATGATACAATTACATTAGATGCAATGACCACAAACAACACCGCTAAAGACATTACAACTGCCGGCTTTAACTGAACCGTAATTGCCAACGCTGAACATATTCCTAATACTTGAACTGAAATTGGGTTATTATCATTTAATGGATCTGATAACAACGCTTTATTTTGCTTTGAAAATAATGCTTCTTTTCCTTCTGCCATGACTAGTTATTTTTAAAATAAGGTAAATAATGAGACAAACGTTCATCTATCATTTTAGACACACCATCAGAAGTAATAGTTCCTCCCGATATAGCATCTACACCATGATCATCACCTGCTTTTGCACCACCTTTAACAGCTCTTACAGAAACAAAATTGTTTGACTCATCTAAAATCTTTTTTCCTTTGAATTGAGTTTGAAACCAATCTGTAGTTATCTCTGCCCCTAACCCTGGAGTTTCTCCTTTATGGTCAAAGTTAGCACCTACAATGGTATTTTTATCTGAAGCCAAAGCTACATACCCCCAAATAGCATCCCACAAACCTGCTCCATATAAAGGAACAATATAAAATGTTTCGCCATCTTTTTGAGCTACATATAAAGGGTAACGTTGTTTTTCAACATCCTTTTTAACTTCATTTTTCAAACCAATTTTAAAAGCATTTGTATTTTCATCTACTTTTCCATCATTAGTTAAAGCCAATTGCTCTTTAATGTACTTGTTAAATTCAATTTCTGCTTCTTCTCTCGATACATCAGTTACCCCTATGGTTCCTAATATATTTTGCATTTTTTCTGCTTTTACGTTTGTATCCTGTAAAGGCTTTAAGCTTGTAGCTGTAAATGCTAATAATCCTGCAATAATTGTTACAATAATGATTGCGAAGATAAACGTATATGCGTTACTATTCTTATTCATAATTATGCAGCTTTTAAACGTTTTTTACGCTTTTTAATGTTTCCAGCAATAACGTAATGGTCAATTGTTGGAGCAAAAACGTTCATTAATAATATGGCCATCATCATTCCTTCTGGGTAGGCTCCGTTGAATACACGAATCATGATTCCGAAGAACCCAATTAAAATTCCGTAGATCCATTTTCCTTTTTCAGTTTGTGCACCAGATACTGGGTCTGTTGCCATAAATACGGCTCCAAAAGCAAAACCTCCTACTAACAGATGTTGCCACCAAGGAAAATCCATTAATGCATTTAATCCAAGTGCATTAAATATAAGTCCCATTACAGCACCTCCAATGGTAACTCCAGCCATTATTTTCCATGACCCAACTCCTGTAGCTATTAAAATAGCAGCTCCTATTAAAATGGCCAACACAGATGTTTCTCCAACAGAACCTGGAATATAACCCATGAACATTTCAAACACAGACCAACCTGCATCGGATCCTGCTGCTAATTTCCCTAAAATAGTTTCACCAGACACAGCATCTATAGTACTTGCATCGGCCACCCATACCTTATCTCCAGACATTTGTGGAGCATAAGAGAAAAATGCAAAAGCACGAGCAATTAAAGCTGGATTAAAAATATTCATTCCTGTTCCTCCAAAAGCTTCTTTACCAATAAACACTGCAAAAACTACAGAAACAGCCAACATCCATAAAGGAAAATCAACTGGCATAATTAAAGGAATTAACATTCCTGAAACCAAATACCCTTCGTTTACCTCGTGTTTGTTGTAAATGGCAAAAGCTATTTCTATTGCCAAACCTACTCCATAGGAAACCACTAACATTGGTAAAAACTTACCAGCTCCAAAAAGCATACAGTCTATAAAAGCAGTGCTTTCTCCTAACTGAGAATAGTGTTGGAAACCTAAATTATACATACCAAATAACAATGCTGGTAACAAAGCAAATATTACGGTAATCATTACTCTTTTTAAATCTACCCCATCTCTAATATGTGCTCCTTTGTGAGTATTGTGCTTAGGCACAAACAACAAAGTATCTATAGAGTTTATTGCTGGAGCAAATTTTTCGAATTTACCTCCCGGATTGAAAGGCTTTCTTATTTCGTCAAATTTCTTTCTTAAAAAATCCATTATCCTACTTCTTTAATCATTAAGTCTAATCCTTCTCTGATGATCTCTTGAGCTTCAATTTTTGAAGTGTTGATATAATCAACCAAAGCAAAATCTTCAGGAGCTACTTCGTAAATCCCTAAATTTTCCATTTTCTCAATATCATTTGCTATACAAGCCTTTAATAGTTGTAATGGATAAATATCTAAAGGCACAACCTTTTCCATTTCACCAGTTACTACCAATGCTCTCTCTTCACCATTTAAACTTGTGTTTAAAGTGTATTCTTTACTTGGGTTTAACCAAGCAAAAGAAGTTTTAGCAAAACTATGAATAGAACTACTCCCTACAAAAGGCAACCACCCCATAAAACGATGTTTATCTCCTTCTGGAATGACTGTAATTACGCTATCATAAAACCCAATAAAATCATCTAGTTGAATTTTAAGACCTGTTAATACATTCCCAGAAATTATTCTAGAACCTTTAACTTCGGCATTTTGTTCTATCAATGATTTAATGTTTTGACCTGCTTTTAACTCGTAGTATTGAGGATTTTTAACCTGAGAACCTGCCAATGCAACTAGTCTTGTTGGATTGTATTTCCCTGTTAAAAACAACTCCCCAATAGTAGCTACTCCTTGAGCGCTTACTGTCCAAACACGATCTCCTTGATTGATTGGATTGATAGCAGCTATTTGAGTTCCTACATTACCAGCTGGGTGTTTACCAGAAACTTTAACAACATTAGCATTTGTAATGTTATGAAAGAAACTAGCTTCATTAGCATCAACTGCTAAATTCACACTTCCTTCAGTTAATCTAGACAAAGCATTAATTCCTGCCTGAAAAGCCTCTTCTTTACCTTTTAATGCATAGGCATAGTTAGGTCCTAAAGGAGCAGTATCAAACGAAGAAATAAAAACAGCTTTTGGACTGTCAGATGGATTTGCTACAATGTCATAAGGACGTTGTTTTACATAAGAAAAGCTTCCGCTCTCTAAAATCTTTTCTAACACAGCTTCTTTCTCTAATTCTAAAGGATTAGCTGCTCCAAAATCTTTGAATTGATCTTCTGATTTTGCTTCAATAATTACGGCTAAAACTTTACGTTTAGCACCTCTCTTAATTTCTTTAACCGTTCCACTTACAGGCGAAGTAAACTTTATCCTGTCATTTCCCTTAGAAAAGAAAACCACATCACCAACATTCACTTCTTCCCCTGCTTTAACAACAAGCTTTGGTGTAATACCATGAAAATCTGTAGGTTTAATAGCGTATAAATCGGAACGAGAAACAGCAGCTGTAGTCATAGCTGCTTGTCCTTTAAGCTTAATATCTAAGCCCTTTTTTACCCTAATGTCTTGTGACATATTTATAAATTTAATTTATTTTTTACGTATAAAATATGCAACAAATTTAATTAAATTGTGTATTCTTAATGCTACAAATCAACCTTTAATTTGACTTGTTTATTTTATTTATATTAATTCTAAGTAATTTTATTTCACCGAAAACGTTTTCAAAAAAACAGCTATAAAAAACCTTTCAAATTATTAAAAAACAAGTATTTAAATCATCAACCAAGCAAAACACATGTTTTATATTTTATTTTATCTTTTACTATTTATTGGCTACGCTACAAATGCACAAATTACAGATGCACCTCAAATAAAAACGGTTTTTATTAAAAACGAAAGTCATGAATTTTCTTCAACCATACATCCTTTAAACAGTTCTTTTACATTTGGTTTTGATGATATTGAGGGAACTCAAGACGAATATTATTATTTAATTACCCATTGCGAAATAGACTGGACTCCCTCTAATATTCCTATGTCTTATTTTATTAATGGATTTAACAATATGCAAATCAACAACATGGAGAATTCTTTTGGAACATTGCAAAATTATACTCACTATGAATTTACTATTCCCAACGAGGATACAAAAATTACAAAATCCGGAAACTACCTTTTCCAAATACTGAATGTAGAAAATGAAGTTGTTTGCGAAAGAAGAATTGTTATTTACGAAAATAAAGTATCTATAAACATCAAAATATCTGAAAGTAGAGATTTGGCTTCATTTAACGAAAAACAAGCTATTTCATTGGTCATTCAAAACAATACACTCCCAATTAACTATCCTAACTCCGAAATTAAAACCTTTATTTTCCAAAATGGAGACCAACAAATAAAATCTCCTTTTTTAACCCCCACTTTTGTAAACACCAACACATATACATACAGACCAAGTAAGGAAACTGAATTTATTGCAGGAAATGAGTTTTTAAACTTTGATAACAATGAAATTTTAAGAAACACTAGGTACATTTCTAGTTCCTACAGAGAAGAAAACTACTTTAACACCATTTTATTTACTCAAAAAAATAGAGCTAATGGTATTTACACTTACAACCCAGATATTAACGGAAACTACGTGGTTAGAAACTTTAGATCTAACAATCCAAAAACTGAAGCAGAATACAGCAATGTTTTATTTTCTTTAGCAAATAAAGAGGAATACAAGAACAAAGATATATACATTTACGGAGCTTTTAACAACTACCAATTTACCTACGAAAACAAATTAAGTTTGGATGAATCTGGTAAATATTTAACTTGTAGCCTTTTTTTAAAACAGGGATTTTACAATTATGATTTTGTAGTCTACAACCAAAACAACATTGATAAAAAAACCATTAGTGGTTCTTATTTTGAAACAGAAAACAACTATGAAGCTTTGGTTTATTTTCAAGCCCAAAACGCTATATATTATCAAGTAGTTGGTTATGGAGTAGGAAATAGTAAACAGCAAATAGAAAATTAGTTGTTTACTACAAAATTCTTATTTATATTTAAACAAACAATACTAAGATAATGACCGAGGCTACTACTCAAGGAATAAAAATATCAGTGAATACTGTTTTTTGTGGTGTACAAGAACGTAACCAACAAAAGCATTATTTATATGATTATTATATTAGTATTGAGAACTTATCACCTTACACGGTTCAATTATTCTCTAGACACTGGGAAATATATGACTCTTTAAACCACACGGAAATTGTTGAAGGTGATGGTGTTATTGGCTTACAACCCATCCTTAAATCTGGAGAAAAACACGCTTACAAATCTCATTGTATTTTACTTTCTAACTGTGGCTCCATGAAAGGTTTTTACACCATGCTTAATCTTGATGAGAAAAAAACTTTTAAAGTTATTGTACCACCGTTTCAACTGCAAACAAAGTCTATTATGAACTAAACTTTAACCAATTTAAACTCCTTATCACCTTGCTCTATAAATACTTCTAAACAATTGGTTGGATGTACAAATTCATAAGATTCTTCAATATCAAAACTAAAATCTTTTATTTTAAAAACACCTTCAAAATCCTTTTCTCCTTTTACAGTATACCTTGCAATTTTATATAAATTTACTTCTTCTTTTGCCTCAATATTAAACCAAGCTCCACTACCAATTCCGCCAAGCCAAGTTCCATCCTCTAAATAGAATAAATCTTTATCTGGCAACTCCGTACCTATTAAATCTAAACCATGCTCAAACTTATTTAAAAAACAAGCCCCATATTCTTTAACCACAGATCTATTAACATAATCATTTACCTGTTTGTTTTCTACCACGTAAATATCTTCTTCTGTAGTTCCTTTAATTGCATTCCCAATAGGACTAGGCGTTAACAAATTAGAAGTTTTTAGCTTTAACACCACCGATTTATCACCACAAGCTTGAATAATAGCATCTGTTACAAACCTAGCGCAATTTGTTCCATTTTTAACAAAAGCCCCATAAGGCACTTCTTTTTTTTCTAATAAATTATTTATATAAACTAATGCTTTTTTATAATCAATTTTGTTATTAACACTAGCAACCAACCTACCTTCTCCATGGGTTTTATGTGGATTTGCATCTAACCACAACAACATTTCTTTTAAATTAACTAACTTATTATTTTGAAGCTTTGCAGCAAAAGGCATTGTTAGCTCAGGGTCTGTCTCTTTGCTTCTTACCCGACCATTTCCATATGAAGTAATGTATCTACCAAAATCAAAATAATCTACATTTTTAGTTGTTTTATCTATCAATAACATGGCCGCATGACCTGCCTGAATAGCATTCTCACTCCCTATCCCTAACTTAGGCCAAACCTTACTAGAAAACTCAGAATATGCAGGACGAACCACTGTATCGGGGTAAGACAAAATAACTATAGCTCCATCAAATTCCATTGTGTTATGCTTTTATTGGGGTAAATAAGTGTTTATATTTTAATGCTTTATCATTTACATAATCATAATATTCCATAGACAACTTATTATTTTTACAAACAACTAGGGTTGTACTTATGGTTTCAACCACATTTCTTTTCATTTTTGGAGCAACCTCAACACTCCCTAAAGTTTCATTTTGATGAAATGCTAACACTTTTTGCTCTATTAATCCAGATTGACAAACCACCGAATTATCAAACCATTTTTTTCGCTGAATTTTCATCTCCTCGGTATACAAAGTAGATGATGACCAAATATAGGGCTGCTCAAGTGAAAGCTCTGTTACCTTTTTTTCTTTTCTACACCAAACCAATTCATAAATTTTAGAAGTATTATTCCAATCTACCACTATTAAAGTAAAAGGAGCAACCCCATTTAAATCAATTGTATTTAAGGTTTCTAGCAAGTTTTTAGAGGTTAAAATAGATTTTACCACCACACCCCTACTTTTAGGAAACTTAACAGTAGGATCATGATACACAAACCCACCATTTAACAAACAAACCAATCTTTTATGTTCAGATACACCAATCCACGTTCCACCAGCAACCTCATCTTTAGGATAAAACAAACTTACTCCCTGCTCTATATAACTTGCAGGTGCAATAGTTTTTCTACTCCTTTGCTCATCTCTATTAGAAGTAAAAACAAATCCTTTTTTATTAGGAACATACGTTACTGTACACATAGGCTATCTTTTCTTATTTCCTTTTTTTGTTTGTAAATCTATTAAAAATTACATTCTTACACATTAACTCGGTCTACTTTGGTAAGATTATTAAATTTGCACTTTCAATTAACACCTATGCAACGCATACAAAAGCTTTTTAAAGTTGATAATATTCCACAAATAAAAGAACAACTTTTAGTGTGGGGAGCTCAACACAACACTGTTGCTTGGTTAGATTCTAACAACAATAATAAGACCAATGTTGAAGGATTTTTGGCTATTGAACAATTTAGCTTTATCACTACAGATTATAAAAATGCTTTTAAAAAACTAAAAGATTATATTGATACTGTAAATGATTATGCCTTTGGTTTTTTAGGGTATGATTTAAAAAATGACATAGAGAATCTGAGTTCTAACAACATTCACAAAACAGAATTTCCTGATTTATATTTCTTTCAACCTAAAAAATTAATTGAAATAAACAAAGATGGTATTTTATTTAGATACCCTTTTGATTTGGCTAATGAGATTGAAAAAGATTGGACATCTATTTTGTCATCAAACAAAGAAATATCAGAAAAAAAACCGCTTGAAATTCATCATAGAATTAACAAAGAAACCTATATCAAACAAGTTGAAAAAACACTTAAAGAAATTCATAAAGGAGAAGTTTATGAATTGAATTTTTGTCAAGAATTTTACGCAAAAAACGCTACTATTCATCCTGTGAATACTTATCTGGATTTAAACGCCATTTCTCAAGCTCCATTTGCCTCTTTTTTAAAAATGGATGATTTGTTTTTACTCTCTGCTTCTCCTGAAAGATTTTTACAAAAAAAAGGTAATACTTTGGTTTCTGAACCCATTAAAGGAACTGCCCGAAGAAGAACTTTACCCAAAAAAGATGCTTTACAAATTGAATTGCTACAAAACAACACCAAAGAGATTGCTGAAAACATTATGATTGTAGATTTAGTAAGAAACGATTTATCTCATATTGCTCAAAAAGGTACAGTTAAAGTAAGTGAACTCTGTAAAATCTATACCTTTAAACAAGTACATCAAATGATTTCTACCATAACTTGTAAAATTAAACCCAATATTCATATGGTAGATGCAATTAAAGCTTGCTATCCTATGGGGAGTATGACTGGAGCTCCCAAAATTGCTGCCATGAAATTTATTGAGGATTTAGAAGCTAGCAAAAGAGGCATTTATTCTGGAGCAGTAGGCTATTTTACTCCAGAGCATGATTTTGACTTTAACGTTGTTATTAGAAGTATTGTTTACAATCAAACAAAAAAATATGTATCCTTTTCTGTAGGAAGTGCCATTACCGCCAAAGCCAATGCTGAACAAGAATACGAAGAGTGCTTGTTAAAAGCAAAAGCCATGCGAGAGGTGCTTACAACGTAAAAAATCTAAGCCATTAATGAATTGGGATTTTTTGTAAAACATTATTTTCAAGTTTATAAAACTGATACCTTACATTTACAACATCATTCTTAAAATTTACTTGAGGAATGTAAAATACATCCAAGTCCTCGGTTTTCATCAACTGTGGCTTAACCTTTAATATTTGTTGATGAACCTCATATCTTTTGTCATCAATAACGTTTTTACGCTCATAAATATTATTAATAATTCCGTTTACAATGATTCCCATCATTATAATTGAGGCCGACAAAACAACTGTTGAATTTTTTATCATCATTATATTTTTTTCAATCTAAACAAATCTTTTTTCACTCCTTTATAAACGATTATTGTGAATAAAAACAACCATCCTAGCGTGGATATAAGAGAAGCATAAAATTTCCATTGACGAGAAGTTCCAATTGTTCCTATATTATTATATAGACCTATTGAAGATTTTAACACCATTGATGCACAAGACACAACTCCAACAATCAATAAAAAAGTCATAGAATCCATAAA
The DNA here is from genome assembly GCF_054111205.1 of Wenyingzhuangia sp. IMCC45467. The sequence continues at coordinate 2,758,652 of NZ_CM134196.1, read as the reverse complement.
CCTCATCGACTTACTATTGAAATAATTAAAACAAATTATAAACACAAAAAATGTAGAAACCAGTAGTGAAGGATACTGACCTAAGTTTTCTTTTGAAAAAAAAGGCTCTCTAAATAAATCAGTCATCGTTAAAACTGAAAGCCCAATTGTTATTAACCACACCAAAATGAGTATAATTACTGTTTTTTTAGTTGGGCTTATAAATAAGTTATTTTTTAATTCTTTCATTTTTTATAATTATTCACTTTTTCTTCTCAGATGGCAACCCCGCTAAAATTAAATTCACAGACGGAATTAAAAACAACCAACTAGAAATTCCAGCATCTCTCAACCTTCTGAACCCAATAGCAATATGTGGCAATGCAACGAGCAACATATAAACTTTGTGAATATTAATTAAAAACCCCAAAGGTTTTTTAAGAAAAAGTAACAGTAAATAAATCAACACATTGATTCCGTAAAAAAACCAAAATTCTTTTAACGTGGCTGTTCCTTTAAAATCGAACATTTTTTTAAAAGGAGTGATGTAATATTTTATCATAGTCTTTTTTTCAACTCCAAAATACACAAAACCAAACAAGTATTTCAACTGTGTTTAATCACAATTTTCAATACTTTTCTTACTTTTAACTTTATAGCTTTTAACTAATTTGTATTTTTATCAAAAAACTTTGCTGTGCTACAAAAACTAGAAAATCACCTAGAAAAAAACTTCCCTTTTTTAAAAGGAAAAAAATTGCTGATTACTGTTTCTGGTGGAATCGACAGTGTGGTTTTAGCTAAAGTATTTCATCAATTAAAATACAATATTGGCATTGCACATTGCAACTTTCAATTAAGAGGGTTAGAAAGTGATTTAGACGAACAATTTGTAGAGAAGATTGCCAAAGAATTCAACTGTCAATTTCATAGCATCCAATTTTTAACCAAAGACTATTGCAAGCAAAACAAAGTAAATATTCAAATTGGAGCCCGTGAATTACGTTATGATTGGTTTCAAAAACTAGTAGAGGAATACGAGTATGATTATATTTTAACAGCACATCACTTAAATGATGTCATGGAAACTTTTTTCATTAATTTATCAAGAGGTACAGGATTAGATGGATTGGCTGGAATCCCTGCTATTAACAACAACATTGTTAGACCTTTACTTGCAGTTTCTAGAAATGACATTGAAACATTTGCAACCGAAAACAATATTAAGTGGAGAGAAGATCAAAGCAATGCCGAAACCAAATATATTAGAAACAAAGTAAGACATAATATTACTCCTGAACTATATAAATTACATCCAAATTTTGAAGAAAATTTTTTAAACACAATACTTAAACTTCACGAGAGCAAAAACTTTATTAAACAAAAAATAGCCGCATTACAGAAAAGTCTTTTTACAACCAAAGAAGATCATTTTCTAATGGACAAAAAACTTATTAAAACTTTATCTGACTTTGAGGTGTACGAACTTTTTAAGCCCTTTGGATTTACTACTACCCAAGAAATAAAAAAACTAATTTCTACTCAAACAGGAAAGCAAATATACTCATCTACACATACACTTTTAAACAATAGAGAAGCCTTAGTATTATCTTTAAACTCAACCGATAATAAGAGTGAAGATGTTTATACCATAGAACATATGCAAGACATTCATCACCTACCAATTCCTTTAAATTTTTCCTTTTCACCCAAAGAGATTTCAAAAAACTGCATTGCTTTAAACATGGAACACACTGAGTTCCCTTTGATTATTAGAAACTGGAAAGAGGGAGATTATTTTTACCCTACAGGAATGAGAGGAAAGAAAAAAATTAGCAAGTATTTTAAAGATGAAAAACTCTCATTAAGAGACAAAGAAAACACTTGGTTGCTTTGCAACAGCAAACAACAAATTATATGGATTATTGGTCACCGAGCAGACAGAATGTTATCTAGCACCACAGAAAATGAAAACATCGTTTTTGTTTCTACCCAGTAACGCTAGTAAAGTTGTTAGCCATATAACTTTTTGTTTAAATTTTGTATTTTTTCGGTTATTTTTTTTCTCAATACTTAGCCATGTTGTATCTTGCCTTAAACAAATTTAATTTAACATGTCTAAACAAACCAAATTAACAAGATTTAATGATAATGTTCTTGCTAAGTATCAGGTTTACAATAGTGTTTTTGCCACTTTACCTTTTGACAGTGTAGAGAAAACAGGAACTCTATTACCTTTATTTAACGAGAGCTGTATAGAAGGTTTTAAAAAAGGGAAAACTCCCACAGAAATTGTAGATGAGTTCTTTGCTAAATACAAATCTGATTCCTCTGAAGAAGACAAAATTACTTTCCTTTTCAAATTCATCCAATACATAGAACGTCAAGTTGTATTGTTTGATGCTATTGAAGATGCTGCTTTTCCAGTGGTAAACAACATGGCTGGTGTAGGAACTTTAAGAAACATAAAAGAAGAAGCTAGTGCTAAACGCGTTAGAAACGAACTAAAACATTATTTAGAGGAGTTTAAAACTAGATTAGTACTAACAGCTCACCCAACTCAGTTTTACCCAGGTACTGTTTTAACTATTTTAACAGACTTACAGGAAGCTATTAAAAATGATGATTTAAGCTTAATTAAGAAGTTATTAGCTCAATTAGGTAGAACTACATTCTTTGCAGAAAAAAAACCAACACCATATGATGAAGCAATTAGCTTAATATGGTATTTAGAAAATGTATTTTACCAATCAATTAGTAAAATATACGATTATATTCACTACCATTTATTTGAAGGTGAAGACATCAAAAACGAAATTATCAACTTAGGGTTCTGGCCTTGTGGAGATAGAGATGGAAACCCATTTGTAACTACAGAAACAACTTTAAGAGTTGCCAGAAAATTAAGACAAACCATCTTAAAGAATTACTTTAGAGACATTCGTCAATTAAAACGTAGATTAACTTTCCCTGGTATTTACGAAATTATGAACGAATTAGAATCTGCTTTATACGATAGCTGTATTACTGAAAATTCTCCTATCAGAATTTCAGTTCAATCACTATTAAGCAAAATGACTTCTATTAAGAAAACCTTAAAAGAAGAGCACAGTAATTTATTTGTTGATGAAGTAGATAGTTTTATTAACAAAGTAAAAATATTTGGTTTCCACTTCGCTACTATGGACATTCGTCAAGATAGCCGTGTACACCACGATGTATTTACTGGAATTGTAAAAGAATTACAAGAAAAAGGAAATAATATTTTCCCAAGTAATTACTTAGAATTAAGTCCAGAGGAACAAATTCAAATTTTATCAAAAGTAAAAGGAGATATCGATCCAGATCAGTTCTCAGAAGAAATGGTAGTTAGAACTTTAGGTTCTATGAGAGCTATTGCAACCATTCAACAAGAAAACGGAGAAAGAGGTGCTAACCGTTACATTATTAGTAACAACCAAACAGCCTTAAACGTAATGGAAACTTTTGCCATGTTAAACCTTTCAGGATTTGAAGAAGGTTTAAAGGTTGATGTTGCACCACTATTTGAAACAGTAGATGATTTAGCCATTGCTCCAGAAGTAATGAGACAATTGTACTCTATTCCAGAATATCGTGCACATGTTGCTAGCAGAGGAAACAAACAAAACATTATGTTAGGTTTTTCTGATGGTACCAAAGACGGTGGATACTTAATGGCTAACTGGGGAATTTACAAAGCAAAAGAAGAACTTTCTAAAGTTTCTCGTGAATTTGGAATTAAAGTTATATTCTTTGATGGACGTGGTGGACCACCAGCTCGTGGAGGAGGAAAAACTTCTAAATTCTACGCATCTTTAGGAGAAAACATAGAAAATAAAGAAATTCAGTTAACCATTCAAGGACAAACTATTAGTTCTAACTTTGGTAACTTAGATTCTTCTCAATACAACATGGAACAGTTATTAGGTGCAGGAATTATCAATAAGATATTTAACGACCCTATGAATGCTTCTTTAACGGATGAGCAAAAAGAATTAATGGAAGATTTAGCCGGATTGAGCTTTAAAACTTATTCTGACTTTAAAAATCACCCAATGTTTATTCCTTATTTAGAGAGAATGAGTACTTTAAAATATTACGGAAAAGCTAATATTGGTTCTCGTCCTTCTAAAAGAGCAAAATCTGACTCTTTAAACTTTAGTGATTTAAGAGCCATTCCTTTTGTAGGATCTTGGTCTCAATTAAAACAAAATGTACCTGGATTCTTTGGAGTAGGAACTGCTTTTAAGAAATATAAAGATGCAGGTGAGTTTGATAAAATTCAAGATTTATACAACAACTCTAACTTCTTTAAAACGCTATTAGAGAACAGTGTAATGTCTATGGAAAAATCAAACTTTGCTTTGACTAACTACATGGCTAAAGACGAAGAATTTGGTGAATTCTGGAACATTATTCACGATGAATATTTATTAACTAAAGAGCTGTTACTAGAGTTAACAGGACATAAAGAATTGATGCAAAACTTCCCTGACGGAAAAGCATCTATTGCAGTACGTGACTCTATTGTATTACCTCTTTTAACTATTCAGCAATATGCCTTAAGAGAAGTGCAATTAATGAACAAACCTGGTGCAACTCCAGACCAAAAGCGTTTAGAAACTTTTGAAAAAATTGTGACTAGATCTTTATTTGGAAACACCAATGCAAGTAGAAACTCTGCTTAATAAAAAGCATACTACATAATATTAAACCCCCTTTTTATTTTTAAGAAGGGGGTTTTATTTAACCACATATTTATAGTATTGCTATAAAATTAAAAACGTTTAATGCTTGTCCATTATATCTTCTATAAAAAATAATATTATGTAAATTTATAAACGGTAAATTGTTTGAACTATCAAAAAGCCAAACCTTATCGTTGCAACAAACAAAAATCTAATGAATCCATTATTACAAGAATTTAACACACCATATAACACCGCTCCTTTTGAACAAATAAAAAACGAGCATTATCAACCTGCTTTTGAACAAGCTATTAAAGAAGCAAGACAAGAAATTGATGATATTACCAACAATACCAAAGCTCCTACTTTTAAAAACACCATTAAATCGTTAGATTTTTCTGGACATAGGTTAAGTAGAATCTCTTCTATTTTCTTCAATTTAAACTCAGCAGAAACCAATGATGAAATGCAAAAAATTGCTCAAGAGGTTTCCCCTATATTAACAGAATTCTCTAATGATGTAAGTTTAAACGAAAATTTATTTAAACGTGTAAAAGCAGTTTACAACCAACGAGAATCTTTAGACTTAACTCCTGAAGAACTAATGTTGCTTGAAAAAAAGTACAAAGGTTTTTCTCGTAACGGAGCCAATTTAAGCGATGACAAAAAAGAGGAATTAAGAAAAATTGATACTGAATTATCTAAACTATCTTTAACCTTTGGGGAAAATGTATTGGCTGAAACTCAAAATTACGAGTTACACATTACCAACGAGGCTGACTTAAAAGGATTGCCCGAGGGTGCTATTGAAGATGCTGCCCAAACAGCAAAAGATAAAAATAAAGAAGGTTGGGTTTTTACTTTAGATTTCCCTAGCTGCATTCCGTTTTTAACCTATGCAGACAATAGAGTACTAAGAAAAGAAATGTCCATTGCTGCGGGTAAAAAAGGATTTCAAAACAACAAAAATAACAACGAAGAAATTGTTTTAAAAATAGTGCAACTACGTGCCAAACGTGCTCAACTATTAGGATATGAAACTCATGCTCATTTTGTTTTGGAAGAACGCATGGCAGAATCTGCTAATAAAGTAACCGAATTCTTAGAAGATTTTGTTCAAAAGGCAAAACCAAAAGCTACGGAGCAATTTAACCAGCTAAAAGAATTTGCTCGTAAAAAAGACGGGATTAAAGATTTTCAAAAATGGGATGGTGCTTATTACAGTGAAAAGCTAAAACAAGAATTATTCGATTTTGATGAGGAAATTTTAAAACCTTATTTTCAATTAGAAAACGTCATCAACGGTTCTTTTGAAATTGCCAAACGTTTATACGATTTGCATTTTGAAGAAGTCAATAATATTGAAAAATACCACAAAGACGTTAAAACCTACAAAGTAACCAACGGAAACGGTGATTTTATTGCGGTTTATTATGCTGATTTTCATCCTAGACCAGGAAAAAGAAACGGAGCATGGAAAACAGGTTATAAAAGTCAATGGATTTTAGACGGTGAAAATTCTAGACCTCATATTTCTATTGTTTGTAACTTTACCAAACCTACCGCTACCAAACCTAGTTTACTAACATTTAACGAGGTGACCACTTTGTTCCATGAATTTGGACACGCTCTACACGGAATGTTAGCCAACACAACCTATCCTAGTTTATCAGGAACTTCAGTTTCTTGGGATTTTGTTGAATTACCTAGTCAGGTCATGGAAAACTGGTGTTTTGAACAGGAAGCTTTGGAATTATTTGCCAAACATTATAAAACTGGCGAAATCATTCCTAACGAATTGATTCAGAAAATCAAAAAAGCTTCTAACTTTTTAGAAGGTTTACAAACTTTAAGACAAATCAGTTTTGGTCTCCTAGACATGGCATGGCACGGACTAAGTCCGAATAGTTTTGACAGCGGCAACGTAATAAAAAGCGTGAAAGAATTTGAAACAGAAGCTTTTAAAAGTACTCAATTGTATCCTGATGTTGCGGAAAATTGTATGAGTACAGCGTTTTCGCACATTTTTCAAGGCGGATATTCTGCTGGATATTATTCATACAAATGGGCAGAAGTATTAGATGCCGATGCGTTTGAATATTTTAAAGAAACTGGCATTTTTAACAAAGAAACTGCTGCCAAATTTAAAAACTTTGTACTAAGCCAAGGAGGAACACAAAAACCAATGGAACTGTACAAACAATTTAGAGGTCAAGAACCAACTCCTGATGCTTTATTAAAAAGGGCTGGGTTGTTGTAGTTTATAACTTAACTAATATAAAAAAGGAGAGAAGTTTAATTAAACTTCTCTCCTTTTATTTTCTTACTCATCAATCAATGACAAAGCTTCAATACTTTTAATAGTAATCCCCAAAAAACAATCATCCATACAGTTTTTAGGAACATAACCACAGGTAGAAATCAACCCATTATTATCTGTTTCAAAATACACTAAAACCTCTTTTCTTTTGATTAACCAATCTTGTTTGGCTTTTTCATATATCTCATCCAAAGTTAAAGCAGTGGCTGCACTTGTATATTGATGTTCCTCACTGTTTATTTCATTTTCATTCTCTGTCCATTCTAAATTCTCTTAAGGAATATTTTCTGGCTCAGCGTTATATTTAAAATGTCTTTTTATAATAACTCCGTTATTCACCGTAATAGTAGTTTCCCAACCGTAACTTACAAGAACTGAACCTCCAGCAACGGTATATTGATATGAATTATTAGATGAATCTTTAAAATTTAACCAAACTTTTTTACTAGTTTCAAATTCATTTTGATAACTTAAATCATCCGATTCACAAGACGACACAAAACAAATAACAAGCAGTAAACTGATAACATAAATTATTTTTTTCATTGTTTTTTAAGATTAGTAAGTGTTTATACCTGTAAGATGAAACTTTATTAATTTGGTTGCGTTAATTAATATTTAACCTACTCATATACAAGTCTTTTTTGTAACTTTATATAAATACCTCTATCATGAAATTTTTTATTTTAAAACTCGTTTTTGCTCTTGTTATCGTGATGAGTATGACGTATTGTTCCTCTACAAAAAACAACACTAAGATAAAAAATGAACATAACACAACAGACACCATTAAAATTGTAAACGAAGAGGAAGAATATGAAGTGATTATTATAGATCCTGGGTTTAATTCGTGGTTAACAGGAAGGGCAAAACCAAGAAACTACTATTCATTACCTTTTTTAGAAAACAAAAACTACAACTATGTTACTGAATGGAATATTAGGGTAAATAATCCTAGTAGATACTCATCAGAATTATACGGCATGAGAATTGATTATGACCCAAGTATTAAATATGGTTATGAAGTAAATTATTTACTATTTAATTATTTTATTTACTTCCAACAAAAATACAATCAACGTTTAGCAGGAGGCATTGTTCCTTGGTAATTTATGAAAACCACTCTACCCAAAAACAGCATAGAATTTGTCTTGTTTTTTATTTTATATCCTATTTTTTTAGCTTTAAAACTCATCCCATTAAACTACAAACTAGCTACTGTGCCTTTTGTGTTTTGCTATGTAGTTTGGATAAGCTACAAACACCGAAAAGCACTTTTTAAAAGGCGAAAACCTGTAAAACCTCCTTTTTTTTGGAAAATTACACTAATACGTTTGTTATTGGTAATACTAGCATCAACTACTTATGTATTAATAACCAATAAAGAAACCCTATTTATTTCTATAAGTACCCAACCTATATTATGGATAGAAATGATATTTATATACACCGTATTCTCCGTAATTCCACAAGAATACATATACAGAGTATTTTATATTTATAGATACGAGCACCTATTTAAATCTAATTGGAGTTTTAATTTAGCAAATGCATTGGTATTCTCCCTTGGACATTTAATGTTTAACAGTTCGTTAGTATTAATTATTACTCTTATTGGTGGTTTTTTATTTATGAATACTTATCAAAAAACAAAATCTATGTTTTGGGTTAGTGTAGAGCATTTAATTTATGGCGGATGGTTATTTACCGTTGGTATGGGAAAAATGTTAGGCTTTCCCATATAAAAAAATCAACAAAAAGTAAAAAAACGTTATTTGATGTCTTTTGATTAAAACACTTGCTCGCTTTTATTTACTTTTGTTACACATAAAGAAAAAAACATTTTCATGAACAAGTACGATGTAACCGTTATCGGTTCTGGACCAGGAGGATATGTAGCAGCTATTCGTTGCGCACAATTAGGATTAAAAACTGCTATTATAGAAAAGTACAGCACTATGGGTGGTACTTGTTTAAATGTTGGATGTATTCCTTCTAAAGCACTGTTAGATTCATCTCATCATTATCATGATGCTTTGTCTCATTTTGAAAAACACGGAATTGGAGTTGACAATGTTACTTTAGATTTTCCTAAAATGATTGAACGTAAAGCCGAAGTTGTTTCTCAAACTTCTGCGGGTATCAATTTTTTAATGGATAAAAATAAGATTGATGTATATGAAGGTCGTGGAGAGTTTTTTGATACTACTCATATCAACATTCATAAAAACGATGGTTCTGTAGAAAAAATTGAATCTGCAAAAACCATTATTGCTACAGGATCTAAACCAGGATCTCTTCCTTTTATCAATATCGACAAAGAAAGAGTCATTACATCAACCGAAGCTTTAAAATTAAAAGAAGTGCCTAAACACTTAATCGTGATTGGTGGTGGAGTAATTGGATTAGAATTAGGACAAGTTTACAAGCGTTTAGGAGCAGAAGTTTCTGTGATTGAATACATGCCTAAAATTGTTCCAGGAATGGATGGAATGTTGTCTAAAGAATTACAAAAATCATTAAAGAAACAAGGATTAAAATTCTTTGTAAGTCATAAAGTAACTTCTGTAACCAACACTGGTGAAGGAGTAAGAGTTACTGCCGATAACAAAAAAGGAGAAGAAGTTGTTTTTGAAGGAGATTACACTTTAATTTCCGTAGGTCGTGTTCCTTTTACCAAAGGATTAGGATTAAACAACATTGGTATTAAAACTACCGAAAGAGGTCAAATAGAAACTAACGAACACTTACAAACCAACATCGAAAATATTTATGCTATTGGTGATGTAGTAAAAGGTGCTATGTTGGCTCACAAAGCAGAAGAAGAAGGAACGATGGTTGCTGAAATCATTGCTGGAGAAAAACCACATATCAACTACAACTTAATTCCTGGTGTAGTTTATACTTGGCCAGAAGTTGCAGCTGTTGGTAAAACAGAAGAACAATTAAAAGAAGAAGGAATTGCTTACAAAGCAGGTTCTTTTAACATGAGAGCTTTAGGTAGAGCAAGAGCATCTATGGATACTGATGGAGTCGTAAAAGTTTTAGCAGACGCTACTACTGATGAAATTTTAGGAGTTCATATGATTGGTGCAAGAGCTGCTGATATGATTGCTGAAGCAGTGGTTGCTATGGAATTTAGAGCTTCTGCTGAAGATGTTTCTAGAATGTCTCATGCACACCCAACGTATACAGAGGCTATTAAAGAAGCTTGTTTGGCTGCTACGGCTGACAGGGCGATACACGCTTAACATAAAACCACAAATAATCATAAAAAAAGCACTTAGATATTCTAAGTGCTTTTTATTTTTGTTAGAAAAAACAATACTATGAAAAAGCTAATCTTTTTAATTTCAATCATCATCACTTCTTGTAGTCCTTATATCAGAAGTGACTTTTCCAGAAACTATGCTAGTCTAACATCTAACGATTCTATTAAAGTACTTTCTCCTGAAATTTATTTGAATAGAAATAATTCTAGAGATTTAAAAATTGGAACTATCATCGTTGGAGACAAAGGAGCTACTAAAAACTGTGACTCTATAACCATGCTTAATATTATTAAAGACTCTGCAAGAGTACATGGTGCAAATATGATTGGAATTACAAAACACATCAAACCTAGTTTTTGGGGTTCTTCATGTCATCAATTTTCTGCTGATTTTTTAAGAGAAAATGTCATCAAAGTAGATTCATCAAATCAAAAGTACACAACACTAGCAGAGAAAATAAAAAAAGAAAATTCTTATAATAAATTTTTATTTACCTATAAGGGTAGCTATTTACACAGAACCGCAAAAGAAGACAATAGCAGTGATTTCAATCAAAAACTTTCTAAACTACTAAAAAAAGGATATGGAATGTCCTTTGCTGCCTATTATAATAATATAAAAAACTCAGGTTTTGGTTTAAAATACAAACGCATGAATTATGGTGGTACTTTAAACAACACACAAGTTACTTTTAATGACAGTAGACCTAGTGAAAATGGAGCACTAAATGTTGATGTAGTAGTAAACTATTTTGCTTTTTCTGGTCGATCTGATTTTCGTTTTGGAAAAAGTCAAAAAAATAATATATTTTTAGAATCCTCTATAGGATATACATCTTATCATGAAACATCTGGCATCAACACAAAAATTAA